>JAEWIK010000121.1 GCA_023387135.1 Actinomycetes bacterium
GTACCTGACCCTGGTCGCGGTGCAGGTCGCGCTGGTGCCCGGCTCGGTGGTGATCGAGGCCCGCCGGCGGGCCGGCGTGCTGTTCGTGCACGACGTGGACGCCGTCGACGCCGTGACGCTCGCCGCCATGCGCGAACGGCTCGGCATCCAGATCGAACTCGCCGAGGCCGGCGAGCACTTCGCCGACCTCAACGTGATCGCCGCCCCGCTGCAGGCGATGCGCGACGTGTTCGACCTGATGCCGACCGCCACCACCGACGACTGGGCGAACATCGCGTCGAGGATGGCCAAGGTCCCCGAGGCCGTCCGCGGCTACATCGCCTCGCTGCGGCGCGGGGTTTCGGAAGGGCTCGTCCCGGCGCTGCTGCAGGTGACCGAGGGCGCCAAGCAGGCAGCCGAGCTGGCCGACCCCAAGGAGTCGTTCTTCGTGACGTTCGCCGCGGGGGCGAGCCCCGCGGGCGGGCCCGCCGATGGGGCGCTCACCCATGACCTGCAGCGTGCCGGTCGCGAGGCCGCCGCGGCGTACGGCGAACTCGCCTCCTTCCTCGAGGACGAGCTCGCCGCCAAGGCTCCCGAGGCCGACGGCGTGGGCAGGGAGCGTTACGCGCGCTGGTCGCGCTTCTTCGTCGGCGCCGAGGTCGACCTCGACGAGACCTATGAATGGGGGCTCGAGGAACTCCAGCGGATGGCGGACGAGCAGGACGCGATAGTCGCCGAGATCGCGGGCCCCGGCGCCTCGATCGAGGACGCCATCAAGGTCCTGGAGACCGACCCGTCCCGGATCCTGCACGGCAAGCAGGCCCTGCAGGAGTGGATGCAGTCGACGGCCGACGAGGCGATCGCCGCGCTCGCGGGCGTCCACTTCGACATCGCCGATCCCGTTCGGAAGATCGAGTGCATGATCGCGCCGACCGAGAACGGCGGCATCTACTACACCGGCCCCAGCGACGACTTCAGCCGTCCGGGACGCATGTGGTGGTCGGTGCCGAAGGGAGTCACCGAGTTCAGCACCTGGCGCGAGAAGACCACCGTCTACCACGAGGGAGTGCCCGGCCATCACCTGCAGATCGCGCAGGCGGTGCTGGTGCGCGAGCAGCTCAACACGTGGCGGCGGCTGATCTGCTGGACGTCGGGCCACGGCGAGGGCTGGGCGCTGTACGCCGAGCGGCTGATGCAGGAGTTCGGCTTCATGGACGACCCCGGTGACAGGCTCGGCCTGGTGGACGGCCAGCGCATGCGGGCCGCCCGCGTGGTGCTCGACATCGGCGTCCACCTCGGCAAGCCCGCCCCGGCGCGCTGGGGAGGCGGCACCTGGGACGCCGCCAAGGCGTGGGACTTCTTCAAGGCGAACGTGAACATGGACGAGGCGTTCCTCAGGTTCGAGCTGAACCGCTACCTCGGATGGCCGGGCCAGGCGCCGTCGTACAAGATCGGCCAGCGCCTGTGGGAGCAGACCCGCGACAAGGCGAGGGCGGCAGCCGAGGCGCAGGGCGGGCGATTCGACCTGCGGGACTTCCACAGCCGCGCGCTCAACCTGGGCTCGGTGCCGCTGTCGATCCTGCAGGACGCTCTCGTCTAGGAGTTCCGCGCCCGGCGGTCGAGGACTGCGGTCAGCAGCGCCTCGGCCCTGTCGTCGAACGAGTGGCGGGCCGCCACGCTGCTGGCCACCGTCTCGCGCGCCTGCCTGTCGAGGAAGTTCAGCTCGTACGGTTCGCTGAGCAACCTGTGCATGTCGCGCTCGGTCTCGAACAGCCTCACCGCGTCGCCGAACACCTCGACCATGCCGGGCACCGGATCGCTGACGACGCGCGCCCCGCTCGCGACGGCGTCGAACAGCCTGTTGGAGAGAAAGCCGTCGCGGCGCATGTCCTCCCAGTGGTCGTTGAGGACGACCCCCGCGCCGGCGTACACCTCGCCGACCTTGTCGTTGGGGATCACCGGACGCATGACGCGCTCCTCGGGGATGAGCGTCTCCCAGCCGCGTCCGTACACCTCGACGTCAGCCCCGCTCGAGAGGGCGTACATCACCGCGGGCCGCAGGACGGCGCGCGAGTTGCCGACGAAGACGACCGGGGCACCGGTGTCGGGCAGCGCGCGTTCGGGGTTGAAGATGCCGGGGTCGGTGCACTGCAGCAGGGGGACTATCTCGCGTCCCCAGGCGACCGACTTGGCGCTCGCCCACGCCTCGCCGGCGGCGAACACGAGGTCGAAGCCGGCGGCCTCGGCCTCGGTCACCTCGTCGGGGTGCGAGATGATCCACAGGACGTTCGTCGCGCCGGGTTCGGGAGGCACCTCGTACTTCCCGCGCAGCGCGAGCACGACGTCGTCGAGGTGCCTGCTGGGCCGCCGCCACGCTTCCCGATGGTCGACGGCGACGTCCTGTCCGAGCCGTCCCAGCGCAGCGGCGAGCGAGCGGGCGAAGTGCCTGTCCCCCCACGAGTCCCCCGCCGCGCCGCACGGTGCGGCGATGTCGACTGCCCAGCGCAGCCTCGGCCTGCCCTCGTGAACAGCGACGGGCAACCGCTCGATGCGGGGCGCCTCCAGGCGGTGGCCGGTGCCGCCGCCCCCGACGGCGCGAAGGCCGAGTCGCGCGAGCAGGTCGTCGCCGCCGGCCTGGCGGTGCTGCCAGCGCTCGCGCAGCAGGTCCACCGACTCCGGCGCCGGAGGCAGGCCCGCCACGGCGCTCGGCAGCAGGACCGCCCGCGCCGAGGACACCAGCCACGGGGTGCCGCGTCCTGCCTGCTTCAGGCGAAGGCTCAGGTCGACAGTCCCGAGCACGTCGGGCAGCCTCTCGTCCAGTCCGCCGACGGCGACGAGGTCGCTCGCCCGCACCGCCACCACGCCCGAGTAGGCGGCGGGCAGTGCGCAGGCGCCGAGCCGCAGGCCGTCCTCGACGGGATGGCCTTCCAGCAGCGGGCTGGGAGAGATCGGCCCGGCAGGGAGGTAGGCGCCGGCGCTCGCCACCGTGCTGTCCTGGTGGACGTTAAGCGGCTGGGCCAGCCCTACCCGCGGGTCCCGCAGCGCGCCGGTCAGCTGGTCGGCGGCGGCGACGTCGATCCGCGCGCCAGGGCCGCAGAGGACGAGGAACTCACCGGCGCTGGCCAGCACGGCCCGGTTGACGACCTCGGGGCCGCCGGCCGAGGGCTGCTCGACTGTCACGAGCGGCAGGCCGCGCGCGGCGGCCCGCAGGCAGCAGAACTGGGCGCGGGTGGCGGCGCCCGCGAGCACCACCTCGCACTCGGCTCCCCGCGGCAGCCCGAGCAGGAAGTGCCTGGCGAGGGTGGGACCCCGCAGGTCGGCACCCGTCTGGAAGATCACGCTGGTCAGGCCGCGCCTGCGCGGACGTCGTTCGTCCCAGTCGGTCGGGCCGGGGTCGGGCTCGCCGCGGGCCGCCCATTCGGTGACCGCCGCCAGCAGCAGCCGCCGCAGTTCCCCCCACTCGAGGGGTTCCACGCCGCTCGGGACCGGCACCGGCGTCGTCGGGGTCGCGCGTGCCACCCACTCGGCCCAGGGATGGACGACGGGCTCGCCGGGCCTGGCGGCTTCGAGCTGGCGCCGCGCCCTCGTCACGTCGAACATCGGATGCGGGCTGATCCTCGCGAGCCTGGGGGTGGTGAGGTACTTCACCAGCGCCTCCCCGCGCCCCTGGGCGTTCACGTAGTCGGCCTCGAAGAGCGGGTGGGGTGAGTAGCCGCGGCCGCGCGGGCTGCGCAGGTAGTGGAGGATCGCGCCGCGCAGCGTCTGGTACCTGCGTCCTGTCTGTGCCTCGAACCACTCCTGGTCGAACGCCCCCGACCTCACCAGCTCGTTCGCCGCACCCATCCGCCGCACCCACCGCTGTCCTGTCACGAGCGGGTGCGTGGCTGCGGCGAGCGCCGAGGTCATCCCCGGGCGACCCGTCGCCCGTCGGCGGTGATCACGGCCGTCACTGTACCGAGCGGCACCCTCCGGCGGGAGCGGGTCCGGTCAATGTCGGGCAACCGTGCCGCGTACCGCCTGCCGCCGGTTCAGGGCGTGTCGCGCAGGGCGAGGGCGACGTCCGGCACGTCGGTGAAGACGGCGTCGACGCCGTACTTGAACATCCTGCGCAGGTTGCGTTCGCCGTTGACTATCCAGGGCCTGACGAGGACCCCAGCCTCGGCGGCCTTGCGCACGTACGACCTGCCGAAGATCGTGTGCACGGGCGGATGCAGCGCCGTGGCACCCAGCTTGCGCACGTACTTCCACGGCCTGAACAGCGGGTCGTTGGAGAGCACCGCGATCTCGCAGCCAGTGTTGAGGCCTATCAGGTCCCGCAACGAGTAGTGGTTGAACGACGACAGCACGACCCTGTCGGTCACCCGGTACTCGGCGATCATGGCGAGCACCTTCTGCTCCAGCCCGGGATAGGGGACCTCGGAGTTCTTCAGCTCGATGTTGATCGCCAGCGACGTCGGGGCGACGACGTCCAGCACCTCGCGCAGGGTGGGGACCCTCACGCCCTCGTAGCCCTCGCGTCCGGCGCTCGCGTCGAGGGCCTGCAGTTCGGCGAGGGAGTGGGCACCCACGTCCCCCTCGCCGTCGGTCGTCCTGCCGAGGGTCTCGTCGTGGATCACGACCACCTCGCCGTCGGCGCTCAGCTGGACGTCGAACTCCACGCCCTCCGCACCCTGGGCGATCGCCAGCTCGAAGGCAGGGATCGTGTTCTCCGGGGCGTACCTGCTCGCCCCCCGATGTGCCCAGATCTGTGTCATGGGCCAATAGTGCACCGGCCACGGTTCGGGCCGCTGACTGTAGGTTGTGCGCATGGGACGTCCGCTGTTCTCGCTCGTGGTGACCGTGCACGAGGGAGCGGACTTCCTGCCCGACTTCATCGCGAGCGTGGACGCGCAGGCACCCGCGGACGTCGAGGTGCTGCTGGTCGACCCGCTCACCGATCCCGACGCCACGTCCGCCCTCGCCGCCTGGGCGGGACGCGACCCGCGCGTCAGGGTGATCGACGCCGCGGGCACAACGGTCCCGGGCGGACGCAATGCCGGGCTCGCCGCGGCGACGGGCAGCTGGGTGGGGTTCCCCCGCTGCCAGGACAAGCTCGCGCCCGACTACCTGGCGAGGCTCGCGGCGGCGCTGGAGACCGCCGGCGGTTCACCCGACCTGCTCGCCACCCGCAAGAAGCGGTGGACGACCGACGACGCCCGCGTCCAGCCGTCGCCGCTGGCGGGCCTGTTCGCCAGGACCCGCGTCGTCGACCTCGCCGCCGAGCCCGCCGTGTTCCACACGGACCTCGACACCGCCTTCCTGCCGTTGGACGAGGTGAGGGCGGCGGGCGTCGCCTTCGACGAGCGCGTCACTCCCACCTTCAACGGCGGCCACTTCTGCGCGCGCTGGTTGCTCACGAGGAAGCGGCCGCGGGTGCTCTTCGTCCGCGAAGCCGTGTACTCGTTCAGGGTGCGCTCGCGCTCGCTCCCGCTGGACCCGTCGTTGCGCGATCCCCGGCGGTTCAGCGACGTGCCCGAGGTCGGCTTCCTCGGCCTGCTGGACGAGGCCGAGCAGGCGGGCGGGGTTCCGGGGTGGCTGAAGAGCGCACTGCTGTACGAACTGTCGCTCTACCTGCGCCGTGACCAGCAGGTCACCCGGGCGCCGTCGGTGCAGGCCGGGCCGCTGGCCGACGCGTTCCGCGCGACCCTCGCCAGGCTCGCCGACAGGCTCGGCGCCGACGCCGCCCGCGGGCTCGACTTCTTCACCACCGAGTGGGAGCAGGTGCTGTTCCACGGCCTCGCCGACGAGCCGTTCGCCAGCGGCTACGCGGTAGTCGACCGCTACGACGGCGCCGACGACACAGCCAGGGTCTGGTTCATCTACTCCGGCCCCGAGCCTGCGTGGGAGTTCAGGAACGCGGCGGGCGTCACGACCCCGGTGGCCACCAAGGTCCGCGGAGTGCAGTACTTCGGATCGGTCGCGCTCAACAAGCGGATCGCCTGGGTGAGGCTCGGCACCGAGCCCGCGCTGCGCCTCGCGGGCCGGGACGTCCCGCTCGTGCTGGACGAGCCCCGGCCGGGAGCCACGCCCGTCACCGCGACGCTCGCCGGCCTGAAGGGGCTGGCGACGGCCGCCGCCCTCGCCAAGCCCACGACGAACGAGAGGCTCGCCACGCTGCGCGCGTCCCTGCCCTGGGTGAGGGGGCGCTACAGGAACGCGTGGATGGTGATGGACCGCCTCACCGACGCCGACGACAACGGTGAGCGCCTCTTCGAGTACCTCAGGAGCGAGCGGCAGGACATCAACGCCTGGTTCGTCATCGACTCCCAGAGCCCCGACTTCGCCAGGATGGCGGCCGTCCACGGCGACAGGGTGGTGGCGCACGGCTCGCAGCAGTGGCTGGACCTCGCGCTGAACACCACTGTCCTCGCGTCCTCGCACATCACGCCGGCGATCATCAATCCGCCACAGCTGCGGCGCCTGCGCCGCACGCCGTGGAAGATCGCCTTCCTGCAGCACGGCGTCGTGCGGGACGACGTGTCGCGGTGGTTCAACAGGCAGTACGTCGACCTCATCGTCGCCAGCACGGCGGGGGAGTACGCGTCGTTCGTGGACGACGGCACCAACTACGAACTGACGACGAAGGAGGCCAAGCTGGTCGGCCTCGCCCGCTTCGACAGGCTGCTGCGGCTGGGCGCCGAACACCCCGCCGACGAGCAGGACCTCGTGCTCGTCACGCCGACCTGGCGCAACGACCTGCAGGTGTCGGACGCCAGGCTCCCCGTCACCCAGGGCTTCCTGGAGTCGCAGTTCGCGACGAACTGGCTGGCGCTGCTGCGGGACCCCGGCTTCCGCGAGGCCGTCGCCGCCGCCGGGAAGCGGGTGGGGTTCCTGCCCCATCCCAACCTGCAGTCGATCCTGCAGCAGCTCGCGCTGCCCGACGACATCGAGGTGCTCAGCTATGCAGGGCAGGACGTCCAGCGCTTCATCGCGCGGGCGGCGTTCCAGATCACCGACTACTCGTCGATGGCCTTCAACTCGGCCTACCTCGACCGCCCGGTGATCTACTTCCAGTTCGACGCCGAGGACTTCTTCTCCGGCGCCAACAACTCCCGTCCCGGCTACTTCGACTTCGAGCGGGACGGCTTCGGCCCGGTCACCACGACTGTCGAACAGACGGTGGCGGCGACCCGCTTGCTGCTCCAGGGCACTCCCGCCGGCTACGCGGCGAGGATCCGCGACACCTTCCCCGCCCGGGACGGACGCTGCTGCGAGCGCACTGTCGCCGCCATCGAAGCGCTGCACGCCTGACGGGCTTCGCCGCCCCGATCTCAGAGGTTGCCGACGGCTCTGGACCGCGCGTCACGGCCGTCGGTTAGGCTTCGGGGAACCCCCTAGGAGGTGAGGCGTGCTGCGAGCACCAGCCGTCACTGCCCTGCTCCCGATGCTGCTCGCGGGGTGCGTGGCAGCGCCGCCCCCTGCCGCCGTCGACCCCGGCGCCGTCGCCACGAGCGCGGTCGCCACGCCTGCCGCCGCGCCGGCGACGCCCGTCCCGACGACTTCGGCTCCCACCGACGCGGCGGTCGTGAGCGCCAACCTCGAGCCGGTCCAGTACTTCCAGTTCGACGACGCGTGGGCAGCGCAGCCGTACGGCCCCGACCCTGCCGACACCGTCCGGCGCTGGGCGTGCGGCCCTGCCGACATGGCGATGGTGGTCGCCACCCTGCGCGACGCCACCGTCGACGTGGCGGACGCGTCGGCGTGGGCCCAGCAGAACGGCTACTTCACCAACAAGGAGCTCGCCGGCAAGACCAAGGACTCGTTCTTCGCCGACTACGGCGACAGCTACGGCATCAGGGTCGTCCAGGTGAACACCGGCGACCTGCGGGAGGCTCCCGCCAAGCAGGCGAGCCTCGCGCACGCCGAAGCGCTGCAGGCGGTCAAGGGCGGCGACTGGGTGATAG
>JAEWIK010000149.1 GCA_023387135.1 Actinomycetes bacterium
CGAACGCCCTGCGCCACACGCCTGCCGGAGGCAGCGTCATGGTCACGGGGCGGCGGGGTCCGGGCACGGCCTGCACGCTGACGGTGGCCGACACCGGCGAGGGCATGACCGCCGACCAGGCCGGCCACGTCTTCGAGAGGTTCTACCGGGGAGACTCGGCCCGCGCCAGCGACAAGGCGGGCTCGGGCATCGGGCTCACCATCGCCAAGGCCATCGCGGAGGCCCACGGCGGCACGCTCACCGCCGCCAGCCCGGGGTCCGGCCAGGGCTCGGTCTTCACCCTGACCCTCCCCCTCGCCTGACCGCTCGCCGCCGCACCCGAACGCGACGACGAAAAAGGTCCTTGCCGGGTGACTCCGGCAAGGACCTTCTCTCGTAGCCCCGAGGGGATTCGAACCCCCGCTACCGCCTTGAGAGGGCGGCGTGCTAGGCCGCTACACAACGGGGCCCCAGCTTCGCTCTTCGCGAATCCGTGAAGACTACCAACCGCGTGCGGCGGCTGCTAATCCCACAGCGTTGGGGTACTAGGACTCGAACCTAGACTGACGGAACCAGAATCCGGCGGGCTGCCAATTACCCCATACCCCAGTGTCGTGCGAGCCCGGATGGCGGCGGCTGACGACACCCGAAATGCGACTCTCAGACGTGCTGGCCGACGAGGGCCAGCGACGGACGACTCTACTAGAACCCCGCCGATCCCACCAAACCGGCCCGGTCCGGTCAGGCGTCGACGCGCCCGCCGGGCGTGACGGTGGCGAGGCGCATCCGCCGTCCCACCCAGATCGCGGCGACGGTGAACAGCGCGAAGCCCGCGATGTCCCAGGCGGCGTCGACCCAGCCGATCACCTGGGTGGCGCGGACGTCGGCGATCGTGCTGGTCAGGCCCGCGTAGGTGAAGGCGAAGATGTTGTTGACGACGTGCGCGGCGATCCCGGCCTCGAGGCCGCCCGTCTTCACCACGAGCAGCCCCGCCAGCACGCCGAAGGCGAACCTGTCGAGGAACAGCGGCAGGTTCTGCGTCCCGTGGAACAGGGCGAAGACCGTCGCCGACGCGAGGATGCCGAACCACGGGCTGCGCAGGGCGGGCTGCAGCGCCTGCATGAGGTAGCCCCTGAAGAAGAACTCCTCCGCGGCGGCCTGCAACGGGGACGTGAGCACGACGACGACGAGGAACCAGCCGAACTCGGGCTGCGGCCTGATCGCGAAGTCCTGCCCGGCCCGGGACGCGAACAGGACGGCGTTGAGGATCACCGCCGCCACGAGCAACGCCACGACCCCGTAGCGCCAGCGGAACCCCGGCTGCACGGAACTCAGCCACCGGGGATGGACGCGATGCAGCACCAGGACGAGCGCCGCGCTGATGGGGATCAGCATCGCCAGCCCGAGGTGCGCGGCCAGCATCCCGACGGGGAAGACGAACGCGTGGCCGGCGCGGGCGAACTCCGCCCACGTGCCGGGGCTGCCTTCCAGCGCCCACGCGATGCCCAGGACGGCGCTCTCGACGGCGGGGGTGAGCAGCAGGAAGAGGATGACCCCCAGCAACGTCCCGATCAGGCCCACGACGAGCTTGCGCCACCGCGGCACGTCGGCGCCCTCGTCCACCAGGAGGACCTCGGGATAGGTGACCCCCGGCGGCGGGGTGTGGATCGCGAAGGCGTCGAGCCCCGAGCCGAAGCGCCGGAGCGGCGCCACCTCAGTCCTCCTGGGCGACGACGGGATTGGTCAGCGTCCCGATGCCGGAGACCGTGACTGACACCTCGTCCCCCGGCACCATCGGACCCACCCCCGCGGGCGTCCCGGTGAGGATCACGTCGCCCGGCAGCAGCGTCGTGTAGCTGGAGACGAAGGAGACGATGTCGTCCACCTTGTAGGTCATCAGGGACGTGTTGCCGTCCTGCTTGACCTCGCCGTTGAGCGACGTGACGACGTCGAGGTCGTCGGTCTCCGGCAGGCCGAGGTGGGTGACGATCCACGGCCCGAGCGGGCAGAAGGTGTCGAACCCCTTCGCCCGCGCCCACTGGCCGTCGGTCTTCTGCAGGTCCCTGCAGGTGACGTCGTTGGCGACCGTGTAGCCGAAGATCACCTCGGGGACGCGCTCCACAGGCACCCGCCGGCAGATCCTGCCGATCACCACGGCGAGTTCGCCCTCGTACTGCAGGTCCTCGGTCTCGGACGGCTTCACTATCGCCTCGCCGGGACCGATCACCGCGGTGTTCGGCTTGAAGAACGTCAGCGGCTGAGGCGGCACCTCGCCGCCCATCTCGGCGGCGTGCGCGACGTAGTTGCGTCCCACCGCCACGACCTTGCTGCGCGGGATGACGGGGGCGAGCAGCCGCACGTCAGCCAGCGGAACCCGCTCGCCCGTGTAATGGACGGGACCCGCCAGCGGATCACCGGTCACGACGGCGATGGTCTCGGGGTTGGGACCCCCGTCCTCGGCGAGTTCGACCACCCCGTACAGGGGGTCGCCGCCATGGGTGAAACGTGCGACACGCATGCCGGCCAGCCTATCTAGTCAGGCTACGACGTTCTCCAACGGCGCGCCCGCGGCGAACCTCGTCAACTGCTCGCGCAGCAGCTTGTGCATCCGCGGGTAGAAGGCGGTGCTCTGGCCGCCGGTGTGAGGACTGATGAAGACCCCCGGGGTGTGCCACAGCGGGTGGTCGGACGGCAACGGCTCGGGATCCGTGACGTCCAGCGCCGCACGGATGCGTCCCGACGCCGTGGCGACCACCAGCGCCTCGGTGTCGACGACCTTGCCGCGCGCCATGTTCACCAGCAGGGCGCCGTCGGGCAACAGGGCGAGCTCCTCGGCCCCGAACAGGCCCTCCGTCTCGGGGGTGAGCGGCGTCATGGCGAACACGATGTCGGCGTGCGGCAGCAGGTCGTGCAGCTCCTCGATCGGGTGTACCTCGACCTCGCCGTCGCGGGCGCGCCTGGCGACCCTGGTGACGGAGGCCACCTCGAAGCCCGCCAGCCGCTGCTCGATGGCCTTGCCGATCCGCCCGTAGCCGACGATGAGGATGCGCTTGTCGGCCAGCGACTCGGTGAACTCCATCTTCCAGCGGCCGGCAGTCATGTTGCGGGCGAAGTGGTCGAGCCCCCGGTTGCTGACCAGCGCCATGGCGACCGCCAGCTCGGCGGTGCTGGCGTCATGCACGCCCGCGGCGTTGCAGAGCTTCATGCCAGGACGCAGGTAGGGCACGTAGTTGTCGTAGCCGGCCGAGAGCAACTGGACGACCCGCAGGTTCGTCATGTCGTCGATGCGCTCCAGCGTCTTCGACGGCGGATACATGTACGGGGCGACGAGCAGCTCCACCTCGCCTATCGACTCCGGCCAGGTGCCGTCCGCGAGGAAGTAGTCGGCGTCGATGCCGTCGGGGAGCACACCCAGCGCCGCCTCGGCCTCGGTCTTGTCTGTGAAAGGTAGCCATACCCGTCGGCTCACGTCGGTTCTCCCTCGCTGCGCTGTGTCGTGCTCACCCTACGGCGGATCTTCCCCGCCCACCGAGTGTGCTGGCAGTTCGCTTTTGCCCTAGCGTTTCGACCATGACCGCCGCTGCCCAGTCCCAGGAATTCGACGCCGTCGAGCTGATCCGCACCAAGCGGGACGGAGGCGTCCTGTCCGATGCCGCCATCGGCTGGCTGATCCGCCACTACACAGACGGGCTCGTCACCGCCGAGCAGATGTCGGCCATGGCCATGGCCATCTTCTACACCGGTCTCGACCCGCGCGAGCTGTCGACCTGGACCGCCGCCATGATCGCGACCGGCGAGCGGATGGACTTCTCGGGGCTCTCCCGCCCGAGCGTCGACAAGCACTCCACCGGCGGCGTCGGCGACAAGATCACCCTGCCGCTGGCACCGCTGGTCGCCGCCTGCGGGGCGGCGGTCCCCCAGCTTTCGGGACGCGGGCTCGGCCACACCGGCGGCACCCTCGACAAGCTGGAGGCGATCCCCGGCTGGCGGGCCGACCTCAGCAATGCCGAGATGCTCGAGCAGCTCGAGAGCGTGGGCGCCGTCATCTGCGCCGCCGGCTCGGGCCTCGCCCCCGCCGACAAGAAGCTGTACGCGCTGCGTGACGTCACCGCCACGGTGGAGTCGATCCCGATGATCGCCGCGTCCATCATGAGCAAGAAGATCGCGGAGGGGACGGCCGCCCTGGTGCTGGACGTGAAGACCGGCGCGGGGGCGTTCATGAAGCAGCACTCCCAGTCCGTCGAGCTCGCCCGCACGATGGTCGGCCTCGGCGAGGCCGCCGGCGTGCGCACCGTCGCGCTCGTGACCGACATGAACACCCCGCTGGGACGCTCGGCCGGCAACGGCGTCGAGGTGGCCGAGTCGGTCGAGGTGCTCGCCGGCGGCGGTCCCGCGGACGTCGTCGAGCTCACGCTCGCGCTGGCCAGGGAGATGCTCCAGGTCGCGGGCATCGACGCCGACC
>JAEWIK010000229.1 GCA_023387135.1 Actinomycetes bacterium
GAGAGCCGGCGATTGCTCGGCCTGCTCGCGCTGGAGACCCGTCCGCCGTCGGCGAGGACGCGCCTCAACGCCGACGAACTGCGCTTGTTGCGCGACGTCCCGCCGCACCACGGCTCCTGACGTCCCCGGGACGGCGCCTCGGCTCAGCGCAACGCGAAGGCCAGCGGCGAGCGCCTGGCCGCGGACGTCACCACCGCCGCCTGCTCGGGGCTGAGGTCGACCAGCACCACCGGCTCGCCGCCACCCCCGAAAGGCCCGCCACCGGCGGCCTGGGGCAGCGCCGCTACCCTCACCTTCTCCACCACGACCTGGCCGGCGCCCGAGTCACCCACGCCGAGCAGGTCGATGGTGTCGCCGATGCGAAGCACTCCCACCGGTGCCGACGCGTCGAAGGCCACCGGCAAGGCCACCCTTCCCGTCCCCACCACGGCACCGCCGCTGACGAGATCGCTTGCCGTGAGCACGCCGCGTGCCGGCACGGGGGCGACCAGTGTCTCCCCGACCACGTCGGCCGGCGCCCGGGCGGCGCCTTCGGGGACGGCCCCGGCGGGCAGCAGGACGGTGGTGACGTCGGCCGCCTCCAGCACGCTGCCGCCCGCGATGCCACGGGCCGCGGCGACCACGCGGACGTCTCCCTCGGGCGCGGTGAGGACGGTGAGGATCGCGTAGACGGCGACCGCGGCGCAGGCCGCCGCCACGAGACGGCGATGCCAGCGCAGGGCGCGGGCGATGGTGGTGAGGAAGCCGGGCATGCGAGCAGCGTCGGCACGCTCACCGGCGGCGTGTCAGTCGTCCACAGCTCAGGCTGCGGTGGTGCTCGCCGTCGACGTGGTGGCTCCGGCGGCGGGCTTCTTCTCGCTCTTCGCAGGCTCGGCCGGCTTGGCGGGGCTGGCTGCCTTCGACGCCTTCCGGCTGTCGGTGGCGTAGAAGCCCGAGCCCTTGAAGACGACGCCGACGGCGCTGTAGACCTTGCGCAGGGACGCGCCGCATTCGGGGCACTCGCTCAACGGCTCATCGCTGAATCTCTGCACAACTTCCAGTTCGGTGGCGCACTCGGTGCATCGGTACTGATAGGTGGGCATCTGTTACTTCCTGCGACGGGCGGGCATCTGACGTCGCCCATGGTACGTTTCGGCAACCCCAACGGCCCAACCGGTCCAGCTATTCCCTCACCGACAAGGTCGCCGACGTCGTGAGGATGACGTCGACCCGCCTGTCCCACGGGTCGGTGGGCAGCGCGTCGAACACTTCGCCGTCGTGCAGCAGCACCCCGACTCTCGCGTGCGGGGAGGCGTACTCCAGCGCCCTGTCGTACCATCCGCCGCCAGTGCCGAGCCTGTCGCCCTGCGGTGTCGCAGCGAGGGCCGACACCCAGATCCACTCGGCCTGGCCGAGCGCCTCCGGCCCCAGCGGCTCCGAGGTCGGCTCGGGGATCCCGCGCCAGCCCTGCCGCAACGCGTCGGCGCCCTCGTACCACGCCCAGTCGGGACGGCTCCGCAGCACCGGGACGAGCACCCTGCTGCCGCCGGCGACCAGGGCGTCGACGAGGTTGCGGGTGTCGGGCTCGGGCGGCAACGACAGGTAGCAGGCCACGACCCGTGAGCCTGCGCACAGGGCGAGCGCCCGGGACGTCCTGTCGCCGCTCGCCTGCATCGATTCCTGCCGCCGCGCGCGCAACTCGCGCCGCAGATCGTCCTTCGTCAGAGTCTGGGGGGCTCGCGCGTGCGCTCCGCGGGCGTCGGCGGTCATTGACCTATGGTAAGCGCATGGCCCTGTTCGGACGGACGAAGACTGACGCCCCAGCGACCCCGCCACCCCCTCCGCCGGCTCCCGTCGAGCCCAGGCGGATCGAGGGTGCGCCGGTGGCGGGTGAGTCGGGGCTGCGCCCTGTGGCCGACCATCGTGACTTCCTGTTGTCGCAGGTGACGAGCCTGCGTCCCTTCGGCATCGGGCTGATCGACGCCGACGGGCTGATCCTGTGCGAGGCGCTGCAGTCCGACCTCAACATCCCGGTCGTCAGCACCGCCAAGGTGGACGGCTGGGCGGTCCGGGGCTCCAACGTCGTCGGGGCGTCCCCGCAGCATCCCGTGAGGCTGCCCGTCGTCGGCGAGATCGACGCCGGCGGCTTCCGCGGTGCGCCGCTCATGGCGGGCACCGTCGTGAGGGTCGCCGAAGGTGCTCCGGTGCCCGAGGGGTCGGACGCCGTGGTGGCGCTGGCGGACGGCACCCAGGTTGGGGACGAGGTCGAGTTCACCGCCGAGACGAGCTTCCACGAGAACCTGCTGCTGGCGGGCTCGCGGATCGCCGACGGCTGCCCCCTGCTGGAGAGCGGGACCGTGCTCACCTCCCGCACCCTCGGGCTGCTCGCCGAGGTCGGCATCGACAAGGTCCTCGCCCGCCCGAAGCCCCGCGTCGTCGTGGCCAGCATCGGGACCGAACTCGTCGAGCCGGGCGCGCCCCTGGAGCGCATCGGCCAGGCCTACGACTCGGCGACGGCGCTGCTGGCGACCACGGCGCGCGCCGACGGTGCGCAGGTCTATCCGATCGGCATCGTCCCGAGCGATCCCGACGAGTTGCGGCAGCGGCTCTCCGACCAGTTGCTGCGCGCCGACCTCATCATCATCGCCGCCAACCACAGCCCCGAGCTGCTGTCGGTGCTCGGCGCGATGGGCGCCATCGACGAGGCCGACGTCGCGATGGCACCGGGCGGCAACGCCCTGTTCGCCGTCGTCGGCGAGGAGCAGGTGCCGGTCCTCGTGCTGCCGCGGGACGCGGTGCCCGCCTACATCGCGTACCAGGCCTTCGGCCGTCCGCTGCTGCGCAAGCTGGCGGGCGTCGAGCCCAACGAACGGCGCGAGGTGACGCTTCCCACGCTGCAGCCGCTCTCGGTGGATCCCGCGAAGACCACCTTCGTCCTCGCCCAGACCACCGACAGGGGAGTGGCTCCCATCCCCGTCGAGCACCCGGGCATCCTCGAACTCGTCTCGGCCGACTCGCTGGTCGTGCTCGAACCGGGGACGGCGAACGTCGATGCCCACGGCGACGTGACCTGCTGGCCGCTCAAGGTGTAACCCGGACGTGTCGGTCACCCGCGCTGACGAAGGACGCACGTGAGCGACCTGCCTTCGACCTGGCCTGTCACGCTGCGGCACGGCGACGTGACGCTCCGACCTTTGAAGGTGTCGGACGAGCGCGCCTGGGCCGAGATCAGGGATCGCGGCGACCAGTGGTTCCGTCCGTGGGATTCCACCCGTCCGCCGAGTTCGCTCGACGAGTCGATCCCGTTCGCGACCCTCGTCCGCAGGTTCAGGCAGCGCGCGCGGCGCGGCCAGATGCTGCCGTGGGCGGTCGACTACTCCCCCGAGGGCGGGAAGCCGAGGTTCGTCGGGCAGGTGACTGTGAGTGGCATCGCCTACGGTTCGGCGTCCTGGGGACAGGTCGGCTACTGGATAGACCCGCAGTGGGCCGGCCGCGGCATCATCCCCACGGCGGTCGCCCTCGCCTGCGACTACTGCTTCACCGTGCTCAAGCTGCACAGGCTGGAGATCGCCGTCCGTCCCGAGAACACCAAGAGCCTGGCGGTGGTGCGCAAGCTCGGCTTCCGCCATGAGGCACGGCTGCCGCGGTACATGCACGTGGACGGCGCCTGGCGCGACCACGACCTCTTCGCCCTCCACGCCGAGGACGTGGCCGAGGGGATGCTGGAGAGGCTGGAGAGGCTCAGCCGGAGGCGTCCGCCACGCCAATCCTCCGACACTCCCCCCGAGGTGAGCCAGGACCGGCCCAGCGAACCGTAGGGTGCGGATATGGGCTTGACAGGGGTGATCTTCGCGATCATTTCCGCGTTCTGGCTGGTCTTCCTGGTGCCGTACTTCCTCGCGCGGCGCGGGCTGCCCGCCGAAGGCGATGGTGAGATCGACATCCCCTTCACTCCGCGCGCCATCACGGTGGTGCGGACCGGCGACTCGCTGGCCGAGGCCGAGGAAGGCTCGGCCGACGTCTCCACGCCGCTGACGCGTCGCGCCCAACTCCGCGAGCTCGAGCTCATCGACGCCAGGGCTGCCCAGCGGCGCCGCCGCGTCCTGATCTTCCTGCTGCTGGTGCAGCTCGCCGTCGCGGTGATCGCCGCCCTGAGCCTGCTGCAGTGGTGGTCGGCACTGATCCCCGCCGTCCTGATAGCGGGCTTCCTCATGATCGCGCGCTTCACCGTGAAGGCGATGCGGCGCGACCTCGACGCCCGCGCCCACAAGATCAGGGATGCCGGCGCCGAGGAGACTGTCGCGCTCGCGCTGGGCGCCCACGACGGTAACGAGCACTCTGTCGAGATCAGCGCGCCGATAGCGGCGCTCGGTTCGCTGTGGGATCCGATCCCGATCACCCGCCCGACGTACGTCTCGACGCCGCTCGCCCCGCGGACCGTCAGGACGATCGACCTCTCCGCGCCGGTCCCGGCAGCCCCGTCGCTACCTGTGATCGCCGACGCGCCGCAGGAGGCGGCGGAGGCCGTCGCCACCGAGGGCGAGCAGGGCGAACGCGAAGTCGGCTGACCGGCGTCGGCACAGGCCCCGCGTGCTCGCGGGAGTTCACCAGCCGCCACCCGGTGAGCCCGTGGCTGCGGGTCATGCCACGATGAGGCCCATGAAAGACCTGACGGCGATAGTGAGGCCGGCGACCCTGGACGACGCCGCAGCGTGTGCGGCTCTCTATGCTCCCTACGTCACCGGGACCACCATCACCTTCGAGACCGAGGTCCCCACCGCGGAGGATTTCGCGAGGCGGATAGCGAGCTACTCCGCCAGCCATGCCTGGCTGGTCTACGAGCGGGACGGCGAGGTGCTCGGCTACGCCTACGGCCACGCCTTCGCCGAGCGCGCCGCCTACGCCTGGTCGTGCGAGACCAGCATCTACGTCGGTGAAGAGGCCCGCGGCACCGGCTGCGGCAGTGCGCTCTACCAGGAGCTGTTGCACGTGCTGGCCGAGCGGGGTTACCGCAGGGCGTACGCCGGCGTGACCCAGCCCAACGAGGCGAGCATGGCCATCCACGCCGCCTTCGGCTTCGAGCAGGTCGCCCTGTTCGGAAGGGTCGGCTGGAAGCACGGCGCCTGGCGCGACGTCGCGTGGCTGCAACGCGACCTCGGCGACGTGGCGGCGGACGCCCCGCCGGGGGACCTGCGATGAGCGGCGCCCGTCACGCCGCCGGCGACTCCGAACGTGCCGGCGCCAGGCAGTTCACGGTCGCCATGTTCACCGACAACTACGGCCCGCGCGCGAGCGGGCTGGTCCACGCCGTGCAGGAGCTGGAAGCCCGCGTGCTGGAAGCCGGCCACAGGGTCCTGCTGGTCGCTCCCCGCAGCGCAGGCACCAGCCCCGACGCCGGCCACCCGCTGCGCAGCGAACTCCGCCTGCCGAGCGTGCCGGTTCCCGGCGTGCAACTGCGGCTGTCGATGGGGGCGGGCTTCGACGCGGCGCTGCGGTCGCTGCTTGCCGATCCGCCGGACGTGGTGCACGTCCACGGTCTCGGTCCCATCGGGCTGCTCGGCATGTGGGTGGCCGAACGGGCAGGACGTCCGCTCGTCGTCACGTGGCACACCGACTTCGAGGCCTACGCCGAGCACTTCGGGCCCATGATCCCCGTGCTGGCAGGGGCGTACAAACTGTTCTTCAGGCGGTTCGACGCCGGACGCGGGCTCGCCCGCGGAGTGCCGGCCCCGGGCCGCAGCCGGGCGATGTCGGACCTGCTCGCGCTCGCCGCGTCCATGCTGGAAGCCGCGGACGTCGTGACGACGCCGTCGCCGAAGACCGCCGAGCGCGTCCTCGCCCTCGCGGAGAGTGCGCGGGTCGAGGTAGTCCCGAACGGGTGCGACCCGCTGCCCGAGCTGCCGCCGGTGCCTCGCGGGCCGGGCCCGCGGCTGCTCTATGTCGGCTGGATAGGTGCCGAGAAGGGCATCAGCCTCCTGCTCGACGCCTTCGACGAGGTCCGCGCCGCACTGCCCGACGCCGAACTGGTGCTGGTCGGCCCCCGCAACACCGGGGACGTCGGCCTGCGGCGCAGGACTGCCGCAGCGGTGCGGGCGGGCGGCGTCACGCTCGCCGGCGAGGTGCGCCACGACAGCCTCGGCGCGTACTACGCCTCCGCCGACCTGTTCGTCTTCCCTTCCAGCACCGACACCCAGGCGCTCGTCCTGCACGAAGCCGCCCACACCGGGCTGCCGCTCGTCCTCGTCGATCCCGGGCTGCGGCTCGTGGCCGACGAGGGCGTCAACGCGCGCTTCGCCGACCCCGAACCGGCCGCGCTCGCCAGGACCATCGTCGACTTCCTCACCGACCTCGGCGACCCCGCGACAGTGGCGACCGCCCGCGCCCGGAGCCGCGAACTGGCTGCCGGTTTCACCGGCGAACGGCAGGGCGCCGCCATGGTCGAGCTTTACGGTTCCCTGGTCGATCGGTAGACGCCGGCCGGCGCGACGCGGCCCGGAATCCGCGGGAGCCGTCCTGCAGGGTGCGCTATTGGACGTGAAATCCCCCCGGCGGGGCGGGTGGCGTACTAGTGTCCGGTCGAGGCCGGGCCTAGGCGCCGGCTTCACTGAAACTCCGGGCGACTGCCCGGCGATGAGCCGACAGCGAGAGCACGACTAAGCATGAGCAAGAACCCGCGGCGCCGCGGCGACCGCTACGACGCCACGCGCGTCGACCTGGGACGGGGCTTCAAGGCGATCTTCCCCTACATCATGAGAGGCCGGAACGAGTCGGTCGCGTACTACCCGGTGCTGGTGGACGCTGAACCGTTGCTCGCCTATCTCGAGGAGAAGAAGGGCACCGACCAGCAGATCACGGTCTTCGAGGCCTTCCTGCTGGCGCTGGTCCGCATCCTGCGCGAGCGTCCCACGCTGAACCGCTACTTCATCGGACGCAGGCTGTACCAGCGTCGCGATGTGGAGCTGTCCTTCGTGGCCAGGCGGCAGTACACCGACGACTCCACCGAGACCAATGTCTTCGTCCACATCAAGCCCGAGGACCACACCGACACCATCCTGCGGAAGATCCGCGGCGAGATCAGGACCGCCAAGAGCGGCGAGACCCAGGACGACGAGGCCCTGATCGACCTGTTCATGAGGATGCCGCGCAGCGTCCTGCGGGTGGCGATCAAGGTGCTGGAGTGGTGGGACTTCTTCGGTGACACCCCGGGCTTCCTGCGCGGGATCGACCCGTTGCGGTGCAGCGCGTACGTCGCCAATCTCGGCAGCGTGGGCATGGGAGCCGCTTATCACCACCTCTTCGAGTGGGGCACCTGCAGCCTCTTCGTCACCATCGGGCAAATCAAGCCGACAGTATGCGTGGGGGACGACGGGCAACCGGCCGTCAAGCGTATGGTCGAGTTGAGGATCTCGCTGGATGAACGCATCGCTGACGGTTACTACGACGCAACTGCCCTGAATCTCTTCGACACCTACTTACGCGATCCAGCCCAACTTGAGAGGTTGTAGCAGTGGAGAAGGACCCTGCGGCGGACCGGCCCTGGCTCCGGGTCTATGGAGACCTGCCGGCGGACATCGCCGTCCCCGACCAGACAATGTACGAGCGGCTCGCCGAGACGGCGGCGGCGTTCCCCACCTCGACGGCCCTGATCTACTTCGGCAGGCGGATCTCCTTCGGGAGCCTGCTGGCCGACATCGATCGCTGCGCCGCGGCACTCACTGCACACGGCGTTCAGGCGGGTGACAGCGTCACCATCTCGATGCCGAACGTGCCGAACGCGGTCGTCATGTTCTACGCCCTGAATCGCGTCGGTGCGCGGGCGGTCATGACCCATCCGCTCTCGTCTCCGACCGAACTCGCCCACTACCTCTCCGAGACCGCCAGTCGCTGGGCGGTGACGATGGACATGTTCTACGGGCGCTTCCGCGACATCCTCGCCGACAGCCCCGTCGAGCGCCTGCTCATCGGGCAGTTCTCCGATTACCTGTCGAGCACCAAGAAGCTCGGCTTCATGGTGACCAAGGGACGAAAGATCGACCCGGTTCCCACCGACGACCCGCGGATCGTGAAGTGGAACGACTTCATGTACCCCGAGGGCTGGCAGGGGACCGCAGTGGCCGCCTCCGCCAAGCTGTGGCCCGGCCTGTCGAAGCCGGCGTCCGGCGATCCGTACACCAGGACGATCGACCCGGACGCGACGAGCGTCATCCTCTTCAGCGGCGGGACGACGAGCATGCCGAAGGGCATCGAACTCACGTCGTCCAACTTCAATGCGCTGGCGGTGTCGATGAAGGCCATCACGGGCCTGACAGTCGGCCACAGCGTGCTCGCGATCCTGCCGGTGTTCCATGGTTTCGGCCTGGGCCTGTGCATCCACACGGCGCTGACGGGCGGGGCGTCGTCGATCCTCGTGCCCGAGTTCAGCGCGAAGATCTACATCGACAACCTGATCAAGCACGAGCCCTCCTACATCGCCGGCGTGCCCACGCTGTTCCAGGCGCTGCTCGCGCACCCGAAGTTCTCGAAGGTGTCGTTCGCCAACCTCCGGGGCGCCTACAGCGGGGGCGACTCGCTGTCGGCAGGGCTCAAGCATCGCTTCGACGCCGCCATCGCGGCCCAGGGCAGCAAGGTTGAACTCATGGAGGGTTACGGCCTGACCGAGTGTGTGACAGCCTGCACTGTCTCGCCGTCCCACAAGTACCGCGAGGATTCGATAGGGGTGCCGATCCCCGGCATGCTCGTGAAGATCGTGGATGCCCACACCGCCGAGGACGTCGCCTGCGGCGCCGAGGGCGAGATCTGCGTGGCCGGCCCGACGCTGATGAACGGCTACCTCAACGAGCCCGACGCGACGGCCGACACCCTCCGCGTGCACGCCGACGGCAGGACGTGGCTGCACACCGGCGACATCGGCAAGATGGACGCCGACGGCTACCTCTACTTCAGGGGCAGGCAGAAGCGGATCATCAAGGTGTCGGGAGTCTCCGTCTACCCCGCCCAGGTCGAGCAGGTGCTGGAAGCCCACGCCTCGGTGCGCAGGGCCTGCGTCATCGGCACCCCCGACGACTACCAGATCAGCTCGGTCAAGGCGTTCGTCGTGCTGGCGGAAGGGGTGGCGGAGGACTCGCGCACCCGCGACGAACTGCTCGCGCACTGCCGCAAGCACCTCATGAAGTGGGCCGTGCCGCGCAGCATCGAGTTCCGCGCCGAGTTGCCGACGACCCTGGTGGGGAAGATCGCCTACACCCAGCTCGAGCAGGAGGAACTCGCCGCCCGGGTCGCCGAGCAGGCGGGGTAAGGGCCGCGTGTCGACGAACGCCCAGCTCACCGACGCGGGCAGGCTGGCAGCGGTGCTGGCCGCGTACGCGGTCCAGGGTCTCGGCTACGCGGTGGTGGTCACGGCGGTGCCGTCCTTCCAGGCGCGACTCTCGATCGATTCCACGATCGTCTCGATCGTGCTGCTCGGCGTGTGCGTGGCGGCCGCGGCCGGCTCGGTGCTGGCGGATCGCGTCGCGGTCGTCGCCGACAGCCGCCGGGCCGTCCAGGCGGGGTTCGTGGTGCAGGCCGTCGGGCTCGCCGCGGCGGCGGTGACGACGTCGTTCCCCGTCTTCGTCGCCGGCATCGTGGTGTACGGCATCGGCCTGGGCTGCATCGATGCCGCGTCGAGCATGCAGGGAGTGCTCGCCGAGCGTCGCCTGCGCCGTCCGGTGCTCGGCAGGTGTTTCGCCGCCTACACGGTGGGTGCCATCTGTGGCGCGGTGGTGATGTCGCTGCTGGTCGCTTCCTCCTATGGGGCGATGGCGGCGATCCTTGTCGCTGCCCTCGCCACTTTCGTCCTCGGGCTGCTCGCCGGACGCCTGCTCGACCCGTCCCGGGCCGCCACGGGGCCAGCGGCAGAGCACGCGAAACGCAGCGAGCGGCTGCCGTCCGGCCCGGTGGTGGCCGTCGGCCTGCTGGTGCTCGCGGCCTTCACTATCGACGCGGCGATCAGCACCTGGAGTTCGGTCCACCTGATAGCGCTGGGCGCCACCATGGCCCTCGCACCGGTCGGCTACGCGCTCTACCAGGCGGCGGTGCTGGCGTCCCGGCTGGCCACCGACTCGCTGAGCCGCAGGTTCGGTGCGGCGAGGCTGGCGCTGGCGGCCACCCTCGTCGGCGTCGCGGGGGCCGTGCTGGTCGCACTCTTCGAGCGTCCGGCGGTGGCCATCGCGGGCTTCGCCGCGAGCGGCCTGGCGGTCGGGGTGCTCGTGCCGGTGGCCTTCGGATTCGCCGGACGCATCAGGCCGGCTCGCAGCGACGAGGTGGTGGCCCGGGTCAACCTCTTCAACTATCCGGGTGCTGTCTTCGGCGCCGTGGGAGTGGGCCTGCTGATCGACTCGCTGCCCGAACTGGCCTTCCTGGTGCCCGCCGCGATCCTGCTCGCCGCCGGCCTGTGGGCGCTGCGGGGACGCTTCCGCGGCGTCACCCTCACCGACGAGGAGCCGGCCAGCCTCCTGGCCGACCGCTGACGGCGTCCCTCGCCCGCCTGCGGGTGCCCGCCTGGTGAGAACGAGCGCCGCCGAGGTGAGAAGCGGCTGAGCGTGGGTACCAGAGTCCGACGTGGACTCACTCCCTGTCGCGGCGACGGTCGTGCCGGCCCGACGGCCCGACCTCGACCTCCTGCGGATAGCGTCCATCCTCGGCGTCGTCGCGATCCACGTCTTCTCCGGGATCGTCGCCAACACCGATGTCACCGGGAGCGGGTCGTGGTGGGTGGCGATGGTCGCCGACATCGGTTCGATCTGGGTGGTGCCGGTCTTCGTCATGGTGAGCGGGGCGCTCGTCCTCGCGCCGCGCGCGCACGCCGAGGGCCCTGCCGGGTTCTATCGCAAGCGCCTGGCGAGGATCGGCTGGGCCTTCGTGTTCTGGCAGGTGTTCTACGACGTGGTCATCTTCAGGTGGATGAGCGGCAACGACCTCGGCCTCGCCCAGGCCGCTGAGTACGTCTGGCAGGGCCGCGGCCCGCACGCGCACATCTACTTCCTCTACCTGATCGTCGGGCTGTACGCGCTGGCGCCGGTGCTGTACGCGTTCATCGCCGGCAACGACCGGCGGGCGCGCATCCTGGCGGTGGTCGCGCTGACGGTGACGACCGTCATGTACGTGGGTGCCGCCGTCCTCACCGCCCACGGGCGCCAGGCCTCCCTGCAACTCAATGCCGTCACGCAGGGCCTGCCCTACGTCGGCTACTTCGTCGCGGGCTGGGCGTTGCGGGACGTCGTCCTGCGCGGCTGGGCGCTGTGGGCGACGACCGTCGGGACGGCGGGGCTGCTGGCCTTCAACATCGTGCTGTTCGCCCGCCGTGCCGAGGCCCGCGACCTGTTCGCCGTCCTTCCGGTGAACTACCTCGGCCCGCTCGTGATGCTGTCGGCGATCGGGGTGTTCCTACTCGTGAAGGGCTGGACGGCGGACCTGCGGCCGGCTCCCGGCGGGGCGCGGGCGCTGTCCGTGCTCGCGGATTCGGTGTTCGGGGTGTTCCTCGTCCACATGGCCTTGTTGTTGGCGGGGGACAGGTTCATCCCGGGCTGGCAGGACCTGCGCACCTCGGTGTGGTGGGCGGCGCTGGTGACCTGGCTGGCGTGTGTGGTGCTGTCCTTCCTCGTCAGCCTGGCCGCACGCCGCGTCAGGTACGTCGACCGCCTGTTCTGAGAACGTCCGAGAGGACAGGAATAGCTGCGTCTTGTGCAAAGTTGCATCCGCTGTAAAGTTGCGTGGCTGCAGAAATCGGGCAGCCAGTGCGGGGAGCGGAACGAGGACCAGTTGTGACGGCAGTCGTCAGTGAAGAACGTCCCCTGGTGGGGGAGAACCAGCGTCAACCGATCATGAGCCAGCGCCAGATCATGCTGGTGATCTACGGGCTCATGGCGGGCATGTTCCTGAGCGCGCTCGACCAGACCATCGTCGGGACGGCGATCAGGACCATCGGCGACGACCTCAACGGCCTCGACCAGCAGGCATGGGTGACCACCGCCTACCTGATCGCCGCGACCGTCACCACGCCGCTCTACGGCAAGCTCTCCGACATGTTCGGACGGCGCCCGCTGTTCGTGCTGAGCATCAGCATCTTCGTCGCGGGCTCCCTGCTGTCGACCTTCTCCACGTCCATGCTCATGCTGGCGGGCTTCAGGG
>JAEWIK010000288.1 GCA_023387135.1 Actinomycetes bacterium
GCCTGCCGGTGGTGGCGGGCATCGCCGGCAGCCTCATGCTGCCGAGCGCCCGCGCTGACCTCGCGCGCTGGCTGGCCCGCCGCGTGGCGGCGCCGGCCGCGGTGACGTCCGACATCGTCCTCGCCCACATCGGCGCGCTGGACGGCGAGCCGGGCGTCTGCCTGGTGGCAGGCACCGGTGCCGTGGCGCTCGGAGTGTCGTCCACCGGCGACTGGAAGGTCGTCGACGGCTGGGGTCCCGACATCGGTGACCTGGGCGGCGGATCGTGGATCGGCAGGGAAGGCGTGCGGGCAGTGCTGAACGCCGTCGACAGGGGAGGCCCCGCGACGGCCCTGCTCGATCGGTTCGACGAGGTCAGGCGGCTGGTGGGTGAGGCGGTCGGCGAGCCCGGCAACGCCGCCAGGACGCTCGCCAGGTTCGCGCCCGCCGTGCTCGACGCGGCGTCGGCGGGGGACGCGGTGGCCGCCGCGATCGTCGGCGAGGCGGTGGCCGAACTCGCCACCACGGCCGTCGGTGCGGCCTTCGACGACGTCAAGGTCGCGGTGCTCGGCGGGCTCGCAGGCCACGAGGCCTTCGCCGAGGCGCTGCAGGAGCGACTGTCAGAAGGGGGCTTGCTGCCCACGCGGCCCCTCGGAACCGCCACCGCGGGTGCGTTGCTCGTCCATCGCGCCCAGGGGCTCGTCCTGGAGGGATGTGTCGAACGTGCCGACAGCTGAGGAAAGGCAGGAGCTGCGCCGCCAGCTCGCGTCGCTCACCACCGAGGCGGTGGACCCGTCCCGTCCCGACCTCGACCTGTTGCCGACGAGGGATCTCGTCGCGCTCATGAACGCCGAGGACGCGCGGGTAGCGCCGGCCGTCGGGCTGCAACTCGACGAGATCGCCGCCGCCGTCGACGTCATCGTGGGCAGGTTCCGCGCGGGCGGGCGGCTGATCTACCTCGGTGCGGGCACCGCGGGCAGGATCGGGATCCTCGACGCCAGCGAGTGCCCACCCACCTTCGGCACGCCGCCGGAGATGGTCGTCGGGCTGATCGCCGGCGGCACCCCCGCCATCCAGCAGGCGGTGGAGTTCTCCGAGGACGACGAGCTGTCGGCGGTCGAGGAACTGCGCGAGCTGGGGCTCGACGCCCACGACGTCGTGGTCGGCATCTCCGCCTCGGGCAGGACTCCCTACGTCGCGGCCGGACTCGTCCACGCCCGCTCCCAGGGAGCGGCGACGGTGTCGCTCGTCGCCAACGAGGGGGCAGTGCTCTCGGCGCTGTCGGACATCGCCATCGAGGTGGTGGTCGGCCCCGAGTTCATCAGCGGCTCGACCCGCCTGAAGGCCGGCACCGCGCAGAAGATGGTGCTCAACATGCTGACCACCCTCAGCATGATCAAGCTGGGCAAGACCTTCCAGGGCGTCATGGTCGACCTGGTGGCGACCAACGAGAAGCTGCACGCCCGTTCGGAGAACACTGTCATGCGGCTGACGGGCGTGGACGCCGAGACCGCCGCACAGGCCATCGGCGCCGCCGGGGGATCGGTGAAGGTCGCCCTGGCGATGCTGCTGTCCGGTGCCTCGGCCGCCGACGCCGCCGACGCCCTGCAGCAGAGCAAGGGCATCCTCCGGCTCGCGGTGGAGAGGTTGGCCGAGGGCTGAGCCTCGACGCCGGTTCAGCGCGGCGCAGTCTCGGGTTCGAGGACGAAGTCGCCGGACGAGGACGCCGGGACGGCGCGGCGGGCCTCCCAGTCGGTGAACTCCCACCACGCGGCCGGGCTCGGGGCGAGCCCCGCTTCGGTGAGGTAGCCCCGCAGGCGGCGGGCACCGTCGGTGAGCGTGCCGGCAGGCTGCACGTCGCGCCACTCGCTGCCGTCCACCAGCTTCACGGGGTGGGCCAGCGCCGCCGCCGCGCGGGACAGGTCGTGGACGGCGGTCGGCATGGCGTACTCCTCGCCCGCCAGCCTGGTGACGTCCCCGTCCGGCCCCGAGACAGTGGTCTGCGAGGTCACCCGGGCGAGGCTCACATCCACTGCAACCCCGAGGGAATGGTTGGAGAGCGCCAGCGGGGCGACGTCTGACGGGCTCCACGGGGCGAGGGCGGCTTCGACAGCCGGGTCGGTCTCGTACAGCCGCAGCACGGCCTCGCCGAGCGCCCGCTGGACCGCGGCGGGCCTGAACCCCTCGTGGACGACGAGCAGGTCACCCTGGGCGCGGGCCGCCTGCTGGGCCCGCTGGAGCTTGATGGCGAAGGGGTAGGCGACGGCCACGTACCGCACAGGCCTTCCCAGCCGGGGGTTCTCGACCGGATCGGACGGGCCGGCGAGCCCGGGCAGCTTGGTGCCCGCGGACGTGAAGGAAGCCGGCGAGACGTACTCGATCGACGGGATCAGGTCGGGCAGGTTCACCATCTGTGAGGCGGCGGGCAGCCGGCCGCCTCCCGTCCGCGTCTCGACCAGCCAGGTGGTCCCCTCGTCCTTCCTGATCACGTAGCCCTCGCCAGGGGCGAGTTCGCCGCCCGGCAGCCCTCCGGCCTGCTCCAGCGTGGTGGGCGCCACCGCGAAGCCACGGGCGCCGACGAGCCCCAGCTCGAAGTCGCCAGGCTCGACAGTGATCGTCGGCAGGGCCGAGGTGGACGGGGGAGGCGCGGGCGGCGCGGGCACCTGCCTGATCCACGGCATGAGCCCGCGCGGCATGCTGACCACCCGGGGCCCGTCCGCGAGGGCGAACGCCGCCGCCGGCACCGCCACCAGGGTCGCCGCGGAGACGGCCACCGCCGCGCGGCGTCCCAGCACGAAACCGCTTCCCACCCGCTGGAGCGCCTCTGCCAGCACCCCGAATGAGGGTTTGAGGGCGAACACGTGCGCGGCCACCAGGGCGGTGACGAGCGGCACCGCGACCGCGAGCGGAGTCACCTCGTACCAGCCGCGGACCAGCGGGATGAACGCCGCCAGCGCGAGGCCGCGCAGCGCGAGCAGGTGCCACACGTAGATGGGCAGCGTCCGTCCGCCCAGGGCAGTGAACCAGGCCCTGCGACGGGGCACGAGGGCGAGCACCGCGAGCCCCAGCACGACGGCGCTCACCATCCAGGCCAACCTGAACCCTGCGCCCCACCCCGCCCAGCCGTGGAGGACCGCGTAGGAGTTGCGTGCCGTGAGGATGCCGCGGAGCTTCAGCAGGGCGGGGAACGCGTAGGCGAGGGCGAGCGCCGCGAGCAGGACGCCCACCGCCACCACCCGCCACCGCACGAGGCGTTCGGCGAACTTCGTGACGCCGTCCCTCGAGGTCCACAGGCCGAGGAAGAAGAACGGCGCGAAGCACAGCACCCTCGACAGGCTGAGGAAGTCGCCGACGGCGGGGAAGTAGCCGGCCGCGAGCGCGACCGCCACCAGCACTGCCAGCACGACGCCGGAGCCCGCCGCTCTCGCGGCACGCGTGAGGACGGGCGCTGCGAGGTACCACAGCGCACAGGCCAGCAGGTACCAGCTCGCGTTGCCGACGCTCCACGGCGTGAAAGCCGGCGCCTTGCCGTTGAGGGTCTCCAGCCACCAGACGCCTGCGTAGAGACCGAGGTAGAGCACGAGGAAGTGCAGCACCCTGGCGGCGCGGAAGCCGCCGTCGTCCCTGAGCAGGCTCTGCGCGAACAGGCCCGTCGAGAACACGAACAGCGGCATGTGGAAGAGGTAGATGAAGAAGAACAGCGGCGCGTAGCCGGGGAAGGTCGCCGCGAACGGGTCGATGTAGTGACCGACGACGACCAGCACGATCAGGAAGTACTTCAGGTTGTCGAAGAAGGCGATCCGGGTCGCGCGCCGGGCGTCCGCGGTCACAGCCGGTAGTCCTTCACCAGTTCGGAGTAGATCCGCTCGCAGTTGCGCCGGTCGGCGAACGGGAAGAAGGCGTCCACCCGCTGCGCGTACTCGGCGGAGAGCCGCGGGAACCTCCTGGCGCCGCCTGGCGGAACTTCCTGCACCGAGTTCGGTGGGTGATCCTCCGCCGCGGCGATGAGGTCGAGGACGGTGGTCCGCAGGGCGTCGAGGTCGCGGACCACCGGGCCAAAACCGTCGCGCTCGGGGGAGTAACCGCCCATCGGATAGCTCGGCGGCAGGGTGTCGGGGTGGAAGTAGACCAGCGGCTTGCGCATGGTGGCGAAGTCGAACTGGATGCCCGAGTAGTCGGTGACGAGGACGGCGCCCTGCCGCAGGTGGTGCTCGTACCCCTGCTCGGCGGCGGGTTCGATGTCGACCACCTCGGACGCGAGCGGGTCGGCCCTGACGAGGGCGCGGAAGTCGGGCGTCTGCTCGGTGAGCGTGGGGTGCAGCACGAACCGCAGCCTGTAGCCGCGCTCCCGGAGGCGCATCAGCAGGGCGGCGTCGGTGAGGACGCCGGAGTAGATCCTGTAGAACTCGCTGGCGGTGAAGGTTTCGGTGTACTGGCGGGTGCGGCCCATGTGGCTGACGTCGTTGGCGACGTACCGCCGCCAGGTCGGGCAGAGCAGCACGACCGGCCTCGTGTCGGGGACGAGGCCGTCGTAACGCGCGAGCCCCGTGAGCTTCAGGGCGTTCTCGGGGTAGCAGTAGGCCGGCCGGCGCAGGTTGGCGACCTCGACGGGGGACGCGCAGTAGTAGCGCTCGGTGTTGTCGACCTGCCTGGCCTGGTGCTGTGGGATGTCCTGGACAGTGAGCCCGTGCTGGATGCACACGACGTGGGCGCGCAGCGCGGCGGCGAACCACCGGCGCTCGAACGCGTTGAGGCCGCAGTAGGCGAAGACGTTCGGGTGGGTGGCGGCGACGAGCCAGGCGTTCAGCGCGTAGAGCTTGCGCAGCGGGCTGGCGAAGTCGATGACCTTGAGCCCGCGCCGTTTGAGGTCGGAGTACACGGCACTCGACCCGTGCGCGAGGTAGCGGTGGTCGGCGCGTGAGCCTTCGGCGGCCGCCCGCGCGCTCGCGTACTCGAAGAGGTGCTGGCCGTTGTCGCCGCCCATGTACAGCTTGTCGAAGTAGAGCACCAGGCGGCTGCCGAAGAACTGCCTCGTCAGGTCGTACAGCAGGCGCAGGCCCAGTTCACGAAGCTTGTCGAAGGCCTTGAGCTTGGCGTGCCTGATGCCGGCCAGAGCCCCGAGCTCGCCGATGAAGGCAGCCCGGCGCGTCTGCTCGACGACCCTGAGTTCGCCGCGCGAGTACCGCAGCCCGAGGGGCCCCAGCGCGACGTAGTCGACCCCCAGGTCGGGCGCGAGCCGGGCGGCGGCGCTGGAGAACCGCAGCGGCGTGGTCCCCGACT
>JAEWIK010000312.1 GCA_023387135.1 Actinomycetes bacterium
CCGCTGCTGCGCGATGACGTGCTCCAGGATCTGCGTCCGGCGGTCTCCCATCGCAGCCTCCTGCCCCCGTTGACATCTCTACTACAGACCCTAGTAGACTTTCGTACGAAACCTCAAGTGCTTGGGATTGAAAGTGTCAGCAGCAGCGACGGACGCCACGGGGCGAGTCTTCGACATCCAGAAGTTCTCGCTTCACGACGGCCCGGGAATCAGGACCGTCGTGTTCCTGAAGGGCTGTCCGATGGCCTGCGCGTGGTGCTCCAACCCCGGCTCGCAGAAGCTGCGGGCCCTCGACGTCGGCGACCCGCTGCACCCGGGCGTCGTCGTCCCCGACAGCCGCGAGTACACGGTCGACGAGGTCAGCAGGATCTGCCTGCAGGACCTTCCGTTCTACGAGGAGTCGGGCGGCGGGGTGACCCTGTCGGGCGGGGAAGCCCTCGTCCAGCACCGGTTCGCGACGCGACTGCTCGACAGGCTGCGGGCGGACGGCGTCCACACCGCCGTCGAGACCACCGGCTATGCCTCGCCGGAGGTGTTCGGGCGCGTGCTCGCCCGGGCCAATCTGCTCATCATGGACGTGAAGCACCACGACTCCGCGCTGCATCGTCGCTGGACGGGAGTGGGCAGCGAGGTGCCGTTGCGGAACCTCGCGACGGCGCTCGCCGCCGGCGGTGAGGTGGTGGTGAGGATCCCCGTGATCCCCGGGGTCAACGACGCGCCCCAGGACGCGGCGGCCTTCTGCAGGGTGCTCGTCCCCCTCGGGGTCTCGGCAGTGCAGTTGCTGCCCTTCCACCAGTTCGGCGAGCGGAAGTACGAACTGCTCGGCTGGAGCTACGAACTCGCAGGCGTGCCGGCGTTGCACCGTGAGGAGCTCGCGGAATACCGGGCGGCTTTCGCCGACGGCGGCCTGGCGGCCGACTTCTGACGCCCGCTCAGCGGCTGACCTCGGCGTGGCGCAGGTGGTCGAGCCGGTTGAGCCACTGCAGGACGAGGGAGTGCTCCTCGTCCCGTGACGGCCGCAGCAGCGTGTGGCCCGTGTTGTTGATCTCCAGCCAGGTGCCCAGGGCGCCGTCGGACGCGGGAGGCCAGGCCATCAGCCGGCGCAGCAGGAACTGGATGAACCACGCGTGGGTCACCACCGCGACCAGCTTGTCGCCGTCGCCGAACTCGGAGACGAGGTCGTCGATCACCGTCCGCGCCCGCTCCCAGGCCATCGCCGGGGTCTCGAAGGGACGCCTGTACCAGCCTGTCTCGTCGGCGTAGGAGGGCAGGACGAGCCGCGGGCTGAGCCCTCGCAACAGCGAGGCGGAGCTGCCGGGCCCCGGGATGCCGCGGGTGCTGAAGCCGGTGTAGACGCCCTCGTAGATGCCGTTGACCTCGAACAGGTCGCCGTGGCCCTGCAACGGGATGTCGAGGGCTTCCGCGATGGGTGCTGCCGTCGCCACCGCGCGGCGCATGAGCGAGGTGAACATGATGTCCGGCCGGGGCAGCTCACCGGCGGCGAAGTGGTCGGCCAGCAGACGCGCCTGCTCGGTTCCCAGTTCCGTCAGTTCGGGGTCGGGCACCCGGTTCGCCCCGGCGCCCGTGAGCGCCTCGGTCCGGTTGTTGACGGATTCTGCATGACGGATCAGCAACAGGCGCACGTCGTCGATCATGGCACAGCCGCGGGACGCCGCCCGACCCCGCCCCGTCGCCGGGCAGGCCTCCTTGAGCGTTCGGTGCGTCCCCGACGAGGAGAGTCACGGCCCGGGACTGTAGAATGCCCGCTCGTGACCGCCGCTGACCTGCTCGCCGATCTTGCCGCCCTCGAACGCACCCTGGGATCGATCGAGGCAGTGCTCGACCCTGCCTCGAAGCGGGCCGAGATCGCCGAACTCTCCGAGCAGGTGGCCGCGCCCGACCTGTGGGACGACCAGGAGAACGCCCAGCGCGTGACGTCCAGGCTCTCCCGGCTGCAGTCGGAGGTCGACAGGCTCGTGAAGCTGCGCGACAGGATCGACGACCTCAAGGTGCTCATCGAGCTCGCCCAGGAGGAGAACGACGCCGCCACGCTCGCCGAGGCGCAGAAGGAGTACGAGTCGCTGCACGGCGAGATCGAGGCGCTCGAGGTCCGTACCCTGTTGTCGGGCGAGTACGACCAGCGCGAGGCGCTCGTCACGATCCGTTCCGAGGCCGGGGGAGTGGACGCTGCCGACTTCGCCGCCATGCTGCTGCGCATGTACCTCCGCTGGGCCGAGCGGCACGGCTATCCCACCGAGATCTACGAGACCTCTGAGGCGGAGGAGGCTGGCATCAAGTCGGCCACCTTCACGGTGAAGGAGCCTTTCGCGTACGGCATGCTCTCGGTCGAGCAGGGGACCCACAGGCTCGTCAGGATCTCGCCCTTCGACAACCAGGGGAGGCGCCAGACCTCGTTCGCTGGCGTTGACGTGTTCCCGGTCACCGAGGAGATCGACCACATCGACATCCCGGAGAAGGACCTGCGCGTCGACGTCTTCAGGTCGACCGGCCCCGGCGGCCAGAGCGTCAACACGACGGACTCGGCGGTGCGCCTGACCCACCTCCCGACAGGCATCGTCGTCTCGATGCAGAACGAGAAGTCGCAGCTGCAGAACAAGGTGGCGGCGATGAAGGTGCTGCAGTCGCGCCTGCTGGAGCGGGCACGCGCCGAGAAGGAGGCCGAGATGCGCGGCCTCAAGGGCGACGCCGGCAACTCGTGGGGCGCGCAGATGCGGTCGTACGTCCTGCACCCCTACCAGATGGTCAAGGACCTGCGGACCGATCACGAGGTCGGCAACCCCGATGCGGTGTTCGACGGCGACATCGACGGTTTCCTCGACGCAGGCATCAGGTGGCGTCGCCAGCAGGGCGACCGATAGGTCCGCGACGGCGTGGCGGGTCAGGCGCTGACAGGCGCACCACGTACACTCCCCGTGAGGTCGGCCTGAGAGTTCCTCAGGAAACTTCCCCATCGTCAACCCGGCCACACCCATCACCGTGATCAGATTCGAGGACGTCTCAAAGACGTACGACGGCCAGACCCGTCCGGCGCTGCGCAACGTCAACGTCGAGATCGCCAAGGGCGAGTTCGCCTTCCTCGTGGGCCAGTCGGGCTCCGGGAAGTCGACCTTCCTGAGGCTCATCCTGCGCGAATACCTGCCCTCGACGGGCCACCTCTACGTCGCGGGGAAGGACCTCACCAGGCTCCGCGGCTGGAAGGTGCCGGCGCTGCGGCGCCAGATCGGCACTGTCTTCCAGGACTTCCGGCTGCTTCCCGGCAAGACGGTCACCGAGAACGTCGCCTTCGCCCTGCAGGTCATCGGCAAGCCGAACACGATGATCAGGAAAGTGGTCCCGGAGACCCTCGAACTCGTCGGCCTTGAGGGCAAGGGGGACCGGCTTCCCGAGGAGCTCTCGGGCGGCGAACAGCAGCGCGTGGCGATAGCGCGTGCGTTCGTCAACCGTCCGGCGATCCTCATTGCCGACGAACCGACCGGCAACCTCGACCCGGCGACCAGCGTCGGGATCATGAAGCTGCTCGACAGGATCAACAAGTCCGACACCACCGTCATCATGGCCACGCACGACGCGACGATCGTCGACCAGATGCGCAAGCGCGTGATCGAACTCGTGAACGGAGAGGTCGTCCGTGACCAGACAAAGGGCGTGTATGGCTACCAGTGATCGGAAGGACAGCTGATGCGCCACACTCTCCGCGAGGCTTTCTCAGGACTGCGCCGCAACGCCTCGATGAACCTGGCGGTCATCGTCACGATGTGGGTGTCCCTGACGCTGTTCGGCATGGGGCTGCTCGTCACCCAGCAGGTGGAACTGCTCAAGGGCAACTGGTACGACAAGATCGAGATCAGCGTCTTCCTGTGCGTGGCCGATTCTCCCGGCGGCACCTGCCAGCCCGGGGTTGCCGCCTCCGACGCCGAGCGCGCCGCGATCGGTGAGGCCCTCAAGGCCAACCCGGAGGTCGCCCAGGTCTATTACGAGAGCAAGGAAGAAGCGTTCGCCGAATTCCGCGAGGTGTACGCGTCCGACCCGATTCTCGACACGATGACCGTCGACATGATGCAGGATTCATTCCGCGTCAAGCTCAAGAATCCGCAGGAATACCAGGGCGTCGTCTCGATGGCGCAGGGAATGAAGGGCGTGCAGCGGGTGCACGACCTGCGGCAGTATCTCGACCCCTTATTCGCCTGGCTCAACATGGCCCAATGGGCGACCGTGGGCGCCTCCGTGCTGTTGCTCGTCGCGGCCGCGCTGCAGATCGGCAACACCATCCGCATGGCGGCGTTCTCCCGACGAAGAGAGATCGGGATCATGCGTCTGGTAGGGGCTTCGAACTGGTACATCATGCTGCCGTTCCTGCTCGAATCCCTGGTGGCGGCGCTGGTCGGATCGCTGCTCGCCTGTGGCTCACTGGCCGCCGTCCAGCAGTTCGTCGTGATCGGAAAGGCTGAACCACAGATCAAGGGTATTGAGTGGATTCGCTGGGAACATGTGGGTTTTGCGATGGGAAGCCTTGTGTTGCTGGGTGTCGTTCTCTCTATCATCCCTACGTTGATAGCGACCCGGAGATTCCTTCGAGTCTGAGACCATCGAAGAGGTAGAGACCGTGCTCCAGGTGACTTCCCCCACCTCAGCTACGCAGTCCAGGCACCGGAACCGCATCTGGTCCCGGGCGTTGGTGGTAGGTGCCCTCGTGATCGGATTGGTGGCGGTGTCGGCACCGACCGGTTCCGCCGAGGGCCTGTACGACCAGCGCGACCGCGTGCGTAAATCGATAGCCCAGACGAAGAACGAGATCGCCGACGGCAAGAAGCAGGTCGCGCAGGCGAATGCAGCACTGGCCGCGTCCCAGAAGAAGCTCGACGCCGCGCAGTCCGAACTCTCCACGGCAAAGGGCGCGCTGGCAAAGGCGCAGAACAAACTCGCCGACACCCGCAGCGCCCTGGCCAAGGCAAAGGCGCGCGACGTCGACATCGCCGCGAAGCTCAAGGTCGCCCAGGACGAACTGGCGGCGTCGGTAGCCAGGGTCGCGCAGGGCGAGGCCGATCTCGCGGCGCAGACCAAGCTCATCGGCTCGGTGGTCAGGACGGCCTACCAGCAGCAGTCGAGCCTCGTCGGCTTCGCGATCCTGCTCGACGCCCAGGACGCCGACCAGGTCGCCAACCGCCTCCAGTGGACCGAGATGATCTTCGGCAACACCGCCGGCGAGATGGACAGGCTGCAGCAACTGCAGGTCGAGCTCGAAGCCGCGAAGGTCGCCCAGACCGCTGCCGAGGCGAAGGTCGCCCGGCAGCGCGAGGAGAGCCAGGCCCAGCTCGCCGCCACCCAGCGGCTCACCGACCAGGCCAAGCTGTTGACCGACGAGGCTGCCGGCCGCGCCGCCACCGTCGCCGGCATGGTGAAGAAGGTCTCGGGCCTGGTGGCCGAGAACCGCAAGCTGCGCGACGAGGCCCAGGACGAACTGGAAGCCGACAAGGCGCAGTACGACAAGCTCCAGGCCCAGGAAGAGTCGATCTCGAAGAAGATCAAGGAGCAGATCGCCAAGGACAAGGCCAACGGCAACCAGCGGATCAACGCGATGGGCTTCATCCGGCCCGTCGACGCCGCTCCCGGTTCGCCCTTCGGCCTGCGCTACCACCCGATCCTGCACTACTGGCGGATGCACTGGGGCCAGGACTTCGGTGCCCGCTGCGGCGCCCCGATCTGGGCGATGGCGGACGGCAAGGTGACTCAGATCCTGCGGACCTCCCAGTCCAACGGCCTCGGCAACTGGACGGTCATCGACTACGGCAAGTACAAGGGCGACCACTTCTCCAGCGGCTACGCCCACCAGTCGAAGATCATCGTCAAGGTCGGCCAGGAGGTGAAGCAGGGGCAGATAGTCGGTTACGTGGGCACCACGGGTCTCTCCACCGGCTGCCACCTGCACCTGCAGATCTACAAGGACGGGGTGCGCGTGAACCCCAGGCCGTACGTCTGATCCACGCCCATAGCGGGCCTGACAAGTCCTTACCCATCCCCAAAAGCCGGATCGCCAGCCCTTGATAGGGTTGGCGATACTGGCGTCAGGAGGGGAGGAGTGCAATGCCGCGACCCGTGGGGCGCACCATGGTTGCCCAGAACCGCAAGGCCCATCACGACTACCACATCGGTGACAGGTTCGAGGCCGGCCTCGTCCTGACCGGCACCGAGGTGAAGTCGCTGCGTGAAGGCCGGGCGTCCCTCGCCGACGCGTTCGCCACCGTGGACGACGGCGAGGTGTGGCTGCGCAACGCGCACATCCCCGAGTACGCCTTCGGCACCTGGCGCAAGAGCCACACCGCCAGGCGTGCCCGCAAGCTCCTGCTGCACAAGAAAGAGATCGCCAAGCTCGAGAAGGAGACGGCGAACTCGGGGCGGACGATCGTGCCGCTCGCCATCTACTTCTCCGACGGCTACGCGAAGGTGGAACTCGCCGTGGCGACGGGCAAGAAGGACTGGGACAAGCGGCAGTCGATCGCCGAACGGGACGCGAATCGGGAGGCCGAGCGGGCGCTCGCCGTCCGGAACCGGAGGAAGTGATGAGGCGGCCGCCCACGACTGCCAGGTTCGTCAGGGCGGTCATGGCCGCCGTCGTGCTCGGTCTCGGGCTCTCGTTCGCCGTGCCACAGCCGGCGGTCGCGGCGTCCCAGGACGTCTTCGACGGCTACGACGTTCAGGCCACTCTCAACACCGACGGGACTGTCGACGTCGTCGAGACGATCACCCTGACCTTCGGCAGCTCGTCGGGACGCCACGGGCTGGAGCGCACGCTCATCACGCGGGAGGCCGACCCCGACACCGGCCAGGACATGCTGTTCCCCGTCACCCACATCAGCGCCGAGTCGCTGACCCCCGGTGTCTCGGACATGCTCGACATCTCCCACCTCGAATCCGACGGGCCGCGCAACACGTACGTGAGACTGCGGGTGGGCGACCCCCACAGGACGGTCAGGGCGAGCAGCGCGCAGTACAGGTTGCGCTACACGATCGGTGGCCTGCTGCGCACCGTGGACTCCGTCGAGCAGCTCTACTGGGACCTGACGGGCTCGAACATGCCGCGGATCCAGAAGTTCAAGGCGACGGTGACGGTGCCGGGCCAGGCTCAGGACGTGACCTGCCAGGTGGCCGTCCCCGGCAAGCAGGGCGCCTGCACGTCGTCGAGCATCGACGGCCAGGGACGGGCGGTCTTCACCCAGGACGTCATCCCGACGGGGCAGTTGCTCACCATCGGGGTGCGGCTCACGCCGGGTGTCGTGAAGCCGGCGACCCCCATCTTCGAGGAGAACGCCGAAGCAGCCGAGCAGCGCCTGGGCCAGGCGCTGCTCCTCGGCTCGACGGGCGGTGCGGTGCTGGCAGGGCTGGGCGGCTGGCTCTACGTGCGCCGCAGGACCGGCGACCTGCGCTACGTCGGCCTCCCGCCGGGCGTCCTGCCGGCGCCCGACCAGCCAGTCGTCGAGGCCAGGAACCCCAAGGACTACGAGGTCCCCGTCTCGTTCGCGCCCCCGAGGCTCTCGCTGGCCGAGGCCGGCCTGCTGCTGGACGGAACCGGCCAGGTCAAGCACACCACTGCCACCCTCGTGGGGCTCGCCGTGAACGGGGCGATCAAGCTGCGCAGCGAGGAGCCGCCGGAGGCGCGCCTGGTCGACGCGGACCGGGCTCCCGACAAGCCCAGCAAGGCGCTGGTGAAGAACCTCTTCGGTGGCGGCGACGTGGCCGACCTGGCGGAGGCCGGCTCCATGGTGAAGGCCGACGCGGCGGTGCGGAAGGCGGCGCAGCGGTCGGCTGACCAGGGCAACTGGTTCATCGCCCCCGCCAACAGGTCGACGGGCTCGGGGCTGTCGATGGTCGTGCTGGTGCCGATCGCCGGTGTCGCGGCGCTCATGTTCTTCGGTCCTGTCGCCTTCAACCTGTGGCCGCTCGCCATCGGGCTGGTCATCACGGGCCTGGTGGTCGCCTTCAAGCTCGCGAAGGCGCGCCGGACGGGCGCCGGCAGGGCGCTGACCGACCAGGTCGAGGGCTTCCGTACCTACCTGGCGACGGCGGAGGCCGAGCAACTGAAGTTCGAAGAGGGCGAGGACATCTTCTCCAAGTACCTGCCCTGGGCGATCCTGTTCGACCTGACCGAGCGCTGGACCACGCTGTGCGAGCAACTCGTGGCGATGGGCAGGCTCTCCGCCCAGCCGCCCGCCTGGTACTACGGCAGCTACTGGGACCTGCACGCGATGTCGTGGCAGCTCAACACGATGAGCAGCCACGTGTCGACGGCAGCGTCCCCACCGCCGCCGCCTTCGAGTTCGGACTCGGGCTGGGGCAGCGGCGGCTCCGCCTTCAGCGGGGGCGGTTTCGGT
>JAEWIK010000375.1 GCA_023387135.1 Actinomycetes bacterium
TGCCGGGGAACGGGCGCCGGGTGGTGAGAGCGCTGGAGGTCATCGAGCTGACCGGCTCCTTCACCGCGACGCTGCCCGAAGGCAGCTACGAGATCGACGGCGTCGAGCAGTTCGGCCTCGCCCTCGACCGCCAGGTGATGGACTCCAGGATCGAGCAACGGGTCGACTCCATGTGGGATCAGGGGTTCGTCGACGAGGTCAGGAGGCTCGTGCCGCTGGGCCTGCGGGAGGGGAAGACGGCGTCCAGGGCGCTGGGCTACCGCCAGATCCTGCAGTACCTGGACGGACAGTGGTCGCAGGAGGAAGCCCGCGCCGCGACTGTCGCGGGCACACGGAGGTTCGCCCGCAAGCAGCTCGGCTGGTTCCGGCGCGATCCGCGGATCACCTGGCTGGCGGCGGGGCCGGACGCCGCCGGCGAGATCGTGTCGGTGGCCCGCTGTAGGCTCGACAGGCAATCAGAGGAGCCTTGATGGACGAGTTGGCCTTCACGAAGGCACACGGCACCCGCAACGACTTCGTCGTGTTCACCGACGCCGACGCGACGGTGACGCTGAGCGATGCCCAGGTCGCCTTCCTGTGCGACAGGCGCGCGGGCATCGGGGCGGACGGCGTGCTGCGGGCCGTCAGGGCCTCGGCGCTGGCGGAGTGGGACGGCCCGGGCGACGTCTGGTTCATGGACTACCGCAACGCCGACGGCTCTGTGGCCGAGATGTGCGGCAACGGCCTGCGCGTGTTCGTCAGGTACCTGCTCGACGAGGGCCTCGCTGCCGGCGAGGAGGTCACCGTGGCGACCCGGGCGGGGCTGCGGTCGGGGCGTCCGCTGGCCGACGGCAGGATCGCGGTCACGATGGGACAGGTGCGGGTAGGCGCCGACGACGTCGACGTCCGCGTGGGCGAGCAGCGCTGGCAGGGCGTCCCGGTGGACGTCGGCAACCCCCACGTCGTGAGCATCGTCGCCGGCGGCGTGCTCGACGAGCTCGACCTGGCCCAGGCTCCGGAGGTGCCCGAGGGCAGGTTCCCGGCCGGGGTGAACGCCGAGTTCGTGGAGCTGACGGGGCCCGACGCCCTCAGGATGCGGGTACATGAACGGGGAGTGGGCGAGACCTGTTCGTGCGGCACCGGCGTCGTGGCGGCGGCCGTGGCGGCGGGCGGCGCGTCGGCAGGAGGCGGGCCCGTCCGCGTGACGACGCGCGGAGGCGAGCTCGAAGTACACGTGAACGACGACGGTGAGGCGATCCTCACGGGCCCGGCGGTGCTGGTGGCGCGTGGGACGGTCTCGCTGGAGGGAGTGGCCTGATGGCCGAGGAAGTCTGGTCCGACGACCTGGAGCCCGATCCTGACGGTGAGCAGTTCGAGCTGGAACAGCGGAACTCGCTGCGCAGGGTGGCGGGCATGTCCACCCAACTCACCGACATCACCGAGGTCGAGTACCGCGAGCTGCAGCTCGAGCGGGTCGTGCTCGTCAGCGTGTGGACGACAGGCAGCGAGGTGGACGCCGAGAACTCGCTGGCGGAGCTGAAACTGCTCGCCGAGACGGCGGGTTCGCAGGTGCTGGAGGGGTTGGTGCAACGGCGCTCCTCGCCCGATCCCGCGACCTTCATCGGACGCGGCAAGGTCGACGAGGTGCGCCAGGTTGTGGTCGAGACAGGCGCCGACACGGTGATCTGTGACGGCGAACTCGAACCCGCGCAGTTGCGGAACCTCGAAGACAGGGTCGGGGTGAAGGTGGTCGACAGGACCGCGCTCATCCTCGACATCTTCGCCCAGCACGCGCGCAGCGCGGAGGGCAAGGCCCAGGTGGAGCTCGCGCAATTGCAGTACCTCCGCCAGCGGCTGCGCGGCTGGGGCGGCAACCTGTCGCGGCAGGCCGGCGGGCGTGCCGCCGCGGGCGCCGGCATCGGTGGCCGTGGCCCGGGCGAGACGAAGATCGAGATCGACAGGCGAAGGATCAAGACCAGGATCGCCACGCTGCGGCGCAGGCTGCGCGAGCTCGACGCCGTCCGCGTCACCAAGCGGTCGGGCCGCAGGCGCAACCAGGTCCCCTCGGTGGCGATCGTCGGCTACACCAACGCCGGCAAGTCGTCGCTGCTCAACCGGCTGACCGGCGCAGGGGTGCTGGTCGAGGACGCGCTGTTCGCCACCCTCGACCCGACCACGAGGCGAGCCGAGACTGCCGACGGCAGGGAGTTCACGCTGACCGACACCGTCGGCTTCATCAGGCACCTGCCGCACGACCTCATCGAGGCGTTCCGCTCGACGCTGGAGGAATCGGTGGAGGCCGACCTGCTGCTCCACGTCGTCGACGGCTCGGACCCCGACCCGTTCGGTCAGATCAGGGCCGTCCACGAGGTGCTCGCCGACATCGGCGCCGGTGGCGTGGCGGAGCAGCTCGTGGTCAACAAGATCGACAGGGCGGCGCCGGACGTCCTGCTGGCGCTGCGCGGCAGCCACCCCGACGCGGTCTTCGTGTCGGCTCGTACCGGCGAGGGCATCGGCGAGTTGCGCGAGCGGCTCGAGACGAGGCTGCCTCGTCCGGAGATGGAGGTGCGCGCGCTGGTCCCGTGGGACAGGGGCGACCTGATCGACAGGATCCATCGCTCCGGCGAACTGGTGAGCAGCGAGCACACCGCCGCCGGCACGCTCGTCGTGGCGCGGGTGAACTCCGACCTCGGCGGCGAACTGGCCCGCTACGCGGTGTCAGAGGAGCCACGCTGAGCGAGCACGGTCAGGGGGAGGGCCCCGGCATCGCCATCCTGTCGGCGGCCGTCGACGCGATAGGCGGTGCCAGCCGTCCCGGGCAGCAGCGGATGGCCGAGGAGATCAGCCGGACCCTGTCCTCCGGCGAGCACCTGCTCGTCCAGGCGGGCACAGGCACCGGCAAGTCCCTGGGCTACCTCGCGCCGGTGTTGGCACACCTCGCCGAGGACTCCGAGTCGCGGGTGGTGATAGCGACCGCCACGCTGGCGCTGCAGGCGCAGCTTGCCACCAAGGACATCCCCGCCGCCGTCGCCGCCTGCCAGCAGGTGACCGGACGGCGCATCGAGCACGCCGTGCTCAAGGGGCGCAGCAACTACGCGTGCCTGTATCGCGTCCGCGGTGCGGCGGACCTCGAACAGGCGAGCCTGTTCGGCGGGCTGGAACTCGTCGAGCAGGTGACGGCCGCCGGCGCCGACGCCACCAGCGTCCTGGGCGCCGAGGTGGTGGCGCTCCGGGAGTGGGCCGAGGAGGAGGCGTCCTCAGGTGGTTTCGCCGACAGGGACGACGCCCCCAGCCATTCACCCGCCGCCTGGGCGCAGGTCTCCGTGCCCGTGAGGGAGTGCCTGGGGGCGACGAACTGCCCTTTCGGGAGCGAGTGCCTGATCGAGGCGTCGCGCGCGAGGGCGCGCTCCAGCCAGCTCGTCGTCACCAACCACGCCCTGCTCGCCATCGACGCCCTGCACGGCGGCACCGCCCTGCCCGACCACGACCTGGTGGTGATCGACGAGGCGCACGAGCTGGTGTCACGGGTGACGGGCGCGGCGTCGCACGAGCTGACCCCCCAGGGTGTGGAGCGGGTGGCGAAACGGTGCCTGCCCTGGGTGTCCGATGACGTCGGGGTGCAGTTCCTCGATGCCGCCGACACGTTGCAGGAGGCTCTCGACGGCACCGAACCCGGGAGGGTGGAAGACCCCGACTCCGAGATCGTGGCGGCGTTCCGCGTGGTGCGAGACGCCGCCCGGGCTGTCGCTTCGGGCATGACCGGGAACTCCGACGCCGACGCCGTCCAGGCGGCCGCGGCGGCCAAGGAGGTGTTCGACGTCGCCGAGCAGCTCGCCGCGTTGGGGGAGCACGACGTGATCTGGGTGAGCGAGCGGGAGCGGTTCGGCAAGCAGGCGTGCCAG
>JAEWIK010000026.1 GCA_023387135.1 Actinomycetes bacterium
CCTTCGTCGGCCACGAGACGTACGCCCAGTTCGCGTGGATCCTGCCGTGGGTGATGCTGTCCACCGGGCTCTACAACCTCTCGCTGGTGCCTCACTACGCCCTGTACTCGCTGGATGCCGACCGCACGATTCTCTGGCTGACTGTGGCCGCTCTCGCGGTGTTCGGCGTGACCATCGCGGTGTCCGTGAGTGAGTCGCCGGTAGCGGCCGTCCTGGCAGGCCTGATCGCCGCCAGCCTGGTCCTCCTGATCGGAAAGACCACCGCCGCCGCGCTGGCGCTTCGCAGGGGGCTCGGGACCCGGCGGCCTCCGGTTGCCGCGCCCGACTCGGGGCGACCCTGAGCCGGGTACTGCCGTGCCCGGTGCGGTACAGTGCCACCGGCCATCGCCTACAGCAAGCTCCGAGTCTGAAGGGTCCGAGCGCGTGACACGAGTGCTTATCACCGGAGGTGCGGGCTTCATCGGCTCGCGTCTGGCAGCGGAACTCGCCGCCGACGGGCACCAGGTGACGATTCTGGACTGCCTGCTCCGGCAGGTGCACGGCGACGTCCCGGAGCAGAGCCCGCTGTACCAGGCGGCTGCCCGCGCCGGCACCGTCGTGGTCGGTGACGTCACCTCGCGCGTCGACGTGGAGCGCGCGCTCAAGGGGCAGGACGTCGTGGTCCACCTGGCCGCCGAGACAGGCACCGGCCAGTCGATGTACGAGATCGAGCGCTACAGCCGGGTGAATGTCGGCGGCACCGCCCTCCTGCTCGACGTGTTGGCCAACGACCCGGACAGGTCGGTGCGCAAGGTGGTGGTCGCCTCGTCCCGGGCCGTCTACGGGGAGGGTCGGTACCTGAGCGAGGAACTCGGTGCTGTCTACCCCGTGAGCCGTCGGGAGCAGGATCTCCTCGCGGGCCGGTTCGACCCCACGGTGCCGGGGGACGTCTCCGGCCTTCGTGTGGTGCCCACCCCCGAGGATGCGGTCCTTCGTCCGCAATCCGTCTACGGCATCACCAAGCAGACGCAGGAACAACTCGTGATGGCGGTGTGCCCGACGTTGGGCATCGCACCCGTCGCGCTGCGCTATCAGAACGTCTACGGGCCCGGACAATCGCTCACGAACCCCTACACCGGGATCCTGTCGATCTTCTCCACCCTGATCAGGCAGGGCAAGCGCATCAACATCTTCGAAGACGGCCTGGAGAGCCGCGACTTCGTGTTCGTCGACGACGTGGTGCACGCCACCGCGCAGGCGGTGCTCGACCCCCGCGCGGATGGCATGGTCTTCAATGTCGGCAGTGGTGTGCCGACCACGGTGGTCGAGGTGGTCGAGCAGTTGATGCTCGCCTACGGGCGGCGCGTGCCCACGGAAGTCACGGGCGACTTCAGGTTGGGCGACATCCGTCACAACATCGCCGACATCAGCCTCATCGGCGACACCTTGGGCTTCACACCGACAGTCGGCTTCGCAGAGGGGGTTCGCGCCTTCGCCGCCTGGGTGGAGACCCAGGAGGTGGTCGACGGCGGCTACCAGGACTCGCTGCAGGAGATGCGCGCGAAGGGGCTGCTGAAGTGACGCAGGCCGGCGGGTCGGCCCGGGCACTGCTGATCTCGCCCTCGTTCTTCGGCTACGAGCATGACATCGCCGATGAACTCGAGAGTCAGGGCTTCTCCGTCACCTTCCTCGACGAACGGCCCTCCAACAGCGCCCTCGCTCGGGCAGTGATCCGCTTCCGGAAGGACCTGGTCGCGCGCTTCGTCGACTCCTACTTCCGCTCGAAGCAGGCCGAGTTGGAGGGCACGACTTTCGAGCTCGTCGTGGTCATCAAGGCCGAGACAGTGCCTCGCTGGTTCCTGGAGAGCCTTCGTTCCGACAGCCCGGCGGCCCGGTTCGTCTTCTACACCTATGACGCGCTCGGGAACGCCGGCAACTGCCTGACGGTCCTCGACCTCTTCGATCGCAGGCTCAGCTTCGACTCCGCCGACGTCACCTGGAGACAGGACTTCGAGTACCTGCCGTTGTTCTACTCCAGGCACTACGCGCCGCTGCCGCCGGGTGAAGCCGGCGCGCCGCGGCGGTTCAGCATGTCCTTCGTCGGGACCCTGCACTCCGACCGCTACGACTTCGTCAAGCGACTGTTCGCGGGACGGCCGGGCACGTTCGGGTTCTTCTACGTTCAGGCGTGGTGGTACTTCGTCGTGGTGAAGTACTTCAGCCGCGAACACGCGAACGTCCCGTGGAGTGACGTCGCCTTCAGCCCGCTCAGCCATGCCGAGATCGCTGACGTCCTGAGACACTCGCGTTCGGTCGTGGACATGCAGCGACCCGGCCAGTCGGGGCTGACGATGAGGACTTTCGAGGCGCTCGCGTCCGGAGCCATCCTGGTCACCACCAACGAGGCGATCCGCAAGGAGCCGTTCTACGACCCGAGCCGGGTCGTGGTGGTGTCCCCGCAGCTCGCAGAGCTGGACGCCGCGAGTGTCACCGCACAGGTCGACGCGCTTCCCTTGCCGACGGGCATGCCGGAGGGCTTCGAGAGGTACTCGCTGGCGTCGTGGGTGCGCGCGGTCAGCGGCGTCGACGAGGCGTCGCGCTGAGCGGACCCGTCGTCAGGGGGTGCCCTTCCGGACCGCGAGGTCGATGGGTCGAATTCCCAACCGCACCGCGGCCTCCGACATCTGGGAGGCTTCGTCGACGCTCCTGCCGGTGAGCTGTGCGAGGGTCACAGGGTCCGTCACCCCGTAGACCGAGTCGTGCCAGCCGAGGCTGAGCAGGTTCACCTGCGCCGATGACAGCGCACCGGCAACCGACGAATAGGAGAGCGCGAGTTGCTCGGCCGGTGCCGTCGAGCGGAGGACCTCGATGCCCATGTGGTTGAGGAATGCCTCGAACTCGGGCGTCACTGTCTCGATCGGATGCGGCTTGTACTGGAGGTCGTGCCTGCCGAGTCGAGCCACCCGTTCGAGTAGCTTGCGATAGCTGGCATCAGCGTCGCCGCTCGGGCGGGGCTGGCCGAAGAAGAGCAGGGAGTCGGGTCGCGCGAGCTCGATGAGCCGTGGCCGCGCCACCTCGAACCGACGCGTCGGCATGTAGTCGCCCATGATGCCCGGCGAGCCCGCGTACCAATAGTTCTCGTAGGGAAGCGCCTCCAGCCCGAGGATCGTGCCCTCGTTCGGGAGGTAGCGGACTCCCGCCACCGCGTTCACCAGCCGCCGTGCGAGGTCGGGCCTGTCATGCGCGGCGACCCGGGCGACGTAGTAGTTGGCCAGACCGTCTGGAATGAGGTTGAAGTGGACGTCCAACGCCCGCCGCTGCTCGACGTCGAACGAGATCCAGTTGGTCAGGAAGTTCGTGGGGTGGACGTGGAAGAGATCCGTCGGACCTTCACGGAGCAACTCGCGGACGAGGCGGTACGAGTCACGTCGAGCCTTCACATGCTGTGGATAGCTCGTCGGAGCGAACTGCCAGACCTTCGCCCCGAGTTCGCGCATGGCGTCGAGGGCGACCTCGTCGAAGAGCGGGGACCGGAAGTAGGCGATGACCGAGATCGACCTCGGCTCCCGGGCCAACTCCCGGACCAGGTCGTGGAGGTACAGCCTGGACATGCTCGTCGGGGCGACGATCACAGTGTTGCGAAGCATCGTGACTCAGTTCTGGAGTTGTGGCAGGGGGTGTGATTCCCGCGTTGTCGATGTCGGGTTGGCGAGCAGCCGCCACACGGCACCTACGCCGAAGACGACGTAACAGGCGAGCGCGGCGGGACCGTAGAACACGTCCCAACGACCCATCTGCGTCGTCTGCGCGAGCACCATGAAGTAGAGCATGGCCGCTCCCGCGGTGATCACGCGCCCCTCGCCGAGGCTTGAGGCGAGCAGCCGCGCGATGAGCGCGAACCCGAGCCCGAGGACGCAGTAGACCGCGAGGCCGCCGGCGACACCGAAGGCCGCGAGCGCGCTCGGCGGCCCTCCCATGGTGAAAGTGACTCCTCGGGCGAGCCTCTCCTGGACGAAGGCGGGGTCCGACACCAGGAAGGAGAGAAAGTCCAGGCCGCCGGGATTGCCGACGGTGCTTTCCCGGACGAGGTCGGCGAGCCCCACACCCGGCCTGCCGCCGAACAGGTCGTAGATGCCGAACCACACGTGCCCCTGCAGGACGATGCGGTTGCTCAGCGAGGCGAGAAGGTCAGCGGAGCGAAGATTGCGGTAACCGACCAGGACGCTCACTGTCAACGCCGAGGCGACCGCACCGACCCAGAACAAGGCCTTCGGGCGGACAGAGACCCGCTCGCCCCGCAGATACCACGCGATCCCCGCGCCGGCGAGGCCGAAGGTCAGCGAACTCGCGAAACCGCTGAACTTCTCACCGGTCAGGACCTGCGCCAGGACGGGCAGCAGCAGGACGGCGAACCAACCGGAGACCCGTCGGGTGTAGGCCCACACGAAGCCCGCCAGGCCGAAGAGCGTCGGGATCAGGAAGACAGTGCTCACGTACAGGTCCTCGACCAGAGGAGGCAGCGAGCGTCCCCATCCGAAGCGGAGGTCCGTGTAGCCGAAGGCTGTTCCGTAGAGCGCGAACAGTGCGGAGAAGAAGAGCGCGATCCCGAGGCACCCCGCGACGATCACGAACTTCAGGCCCTGGATGTCCACGCGCCGCGCCCGAACCTGTCGCAGCGCGACGGTGATGCCGAAGTGGGCGAGGCCGAGAAAGGCGAGGGCGTACGCGGCGAGCGCTCCGGACGCGCCCACGTTGAAGCCGAACCGGAATTGCTCCGAGACGTACGCCCCGCGCTCGATCAGCACGACCGAGGCGAACGCTCCCCCGAGGGCATAGAGCGGAAACGACAGGATCAAGACGGCCCGGAAGTCTTCGATGGCGAGCGCGAGCACGCCGATCACGAAGAAGGCCGCGGATGCGCCAACGGCGTGGAACGGGATACAACCCAGCGCACCTGCCAGACAGGCAAGAGTCACCGAATAGAATCCCCGCGTCATCAGATTCTCAGGCCACCTCTTGAGGCCGGTCGTTCCATCTGCATCAACCTTCTCGTCGGCGGCGGGCCTGTCACGTCCGTCTCAGGATAGGTGATGGATCGGGCGGAGAGGCAGTCATCGGGCGGTTCCCTCCGGCGACTGCAGGACGTCGCCGCCTCGCCGGCGGATCGCCAGTCGGCGGGGGTGAATCGTTGTGGCAGCCGGTTTCGATGCCGGAAGCGTGGAATGTGAGGTCTAGAGTGGTGCTCGCAAAACCGCCCAACACACGCGGAGTAGCAATTGAGCACCAGCAAACAGGCCGAACACCCCACCCCGATGATGCCCCCCGACGACGTGGAACCGATGGCGGTCGCCCGCGAGCCGCTGGCACAGGTCATCCCGATCTCCGAGTCGCTGCGGCTAGCCCGTAGCCGTCGCGCTCCCTCGTGGGAGAAGCCGGTCGCTCGGCTCGCATCGGTCGTCGACACCGTCGCTGTCTTCACGGCCGTCGCCGTCGCCTACGTCGTGAAGTTTGACTTCCCCGTCCGCAATGCCGGCAACGTCCTCGCCGAACAGTACCTCGTTCTCGCGTTGCTCCTCATGGTCGGCTGGCTCATCGCGCTCCGGCTCGCGGACGCCCGCAATGTCAAGCTGATGGGCGCCGGCCCTGCCGAGTACATCCAGGTCACCAACGCCACACTGGCCTTCTTCGGCGCGGTCGCGATCATCTCCTACGTCGCCAAGTTCAACCTCGGCCGCGGGTTCGTCGCGATCGCACTGCCGTCGGGAATCCTCTTGCTGGCGCTTGGGCGGTGGATCCTCCGCAAGCGGCTGCAGGCGAAGAGGGCGAGCGGCGAGTATGTGGCTAAGGCGCTGGTGATCGGGGGCGTCGACGGCATCGCCCATCTGCAGCGGGAGTCGGATCTGATCGCCCGCGCGGGCCTGCAGTTCATCGGCGCCTGCATCCCGACGGTGAAGACCGCGCGCGAGGTGGAGGGATTGCCGGTCCTGGGTTCTTTGAGCCAGAGCGTGTCACTCATCGAGGCCACCCAGGTCGATGCCGTCGTGATCACCGGGTCTGACGAGATCACCCCCGCCTTCGTCAAGCAGCTGTCGTGGGACCTCGAACCCCTCGGGGTGGACCTTGTGCTGGCGCCGGCGCTCACCGACATCGCGGGCGCGCGCATCCATACCCGGCCCGTCTCCGGCCTGCCGCTGCTGCACGTCGAAGCGCCCGGCTTCTCGGGGCCGCAGCACAGGCTCAAGCGCCTGTTCGACATCGCGGGATCGCTCGTCCTGATTCTGCTGATGTCGGTCCCGTTGGCGTTGACGGCCCTCGCCATCAAGCTCACCAGCCGTGGTCCCGTCCTGTTCAAGCAGGAGCGGATCGGCCTCAACGGCGAGCCGTTCCCGATCTACAAGTTCCGTTCCATGGTGGTGGGAGCCGATGCCCGGCTCGAGGAAGTGCTGGGCGAGGGCAACGTGGGCGTCTTCTACAAGCCGAAGGACGATCCGCGGATCACTCCGGTCGGCAGGTTCATCCGGCGCTATTCGATCGACGAACTGCCCCAGCTGTTCAACGTGCTGGAAGGCACGATGTCGCTGGTCGGCCCTCGCCCGCAGGTGGCGAAGGAAGTCGAGCAGTACGACGACGCGATGACCCGCCGTCTGCTGGTGAAGCCAGGCATGACAGGCCTCTGGCAGGTGTCGGGACGCAATGACCTGTCGCTGGAAGAGAGCATGCGGCTCGACCTGTACTACGTGGAGAACTGGTCCTTCGCGGGCGACCTCCTCATCCTGCTGAGGACGATGCGCGCGGTCGTGGGCAGCGACGGCGCTTACTGAATCGGCTCCGCCCGGAACTCCCGCACTCGTCCTGCCCGGGCCGCGGCGGCGGCTACTGTCGCGCAGAACCAACCCAGCGGGATGGACAGCAAGGGCTCGGCCAGTCCCATCGTGACCAGCGCGAGGAAGATCAGCAGACCCCAGGCCGGCGCCGGTGAGTCGCTCGTCAGGCCCGAGATGCCCCGCACTGCGAGCAGCCCGAGGACGAGGAACGCCGCCGTCGCCCCTAGAAGCCCGAGTTGTGGCAGCACGTCGATCAGCAGATTGTGCCCGTGGAAGAACGGTTGGCCCGCGTAGGCCCCCGTGCGCTCGGACCACATCTTTCGCAGCACGTCGGAGCCGTCGAGCGGCCACCAGCTGTACCGCCAGACGGCACCGAACCCGTAGCCGGTGAGGGGAGCTTGCAGCGACGTGCCCACCACGATCTCCCAGATTCCGAACCTGCCGGTGAAGTCCGGGCTCTTCCCGAGCAGCGCCAGCAGACGTCCCCGGTTGAGCAACGCGGCGATTCCTCCCAGCACCAGGGCGGCAGCAACTGTCGCCCAGCCGAGCGCGAGCGAACGGCCCCGGAGCCTGCGGAGGAACAGGATCGTGAGCCAGCCGACCAGGACGCAGGCCGCGCCCACCTGCCCTGTCGCGGCCGGGGCGATCGCCACGCCGACGACATTGACCGCGATGGTGAGGTACGCCTCCGCTCTCGACCGCTTCGTTTCCGGCCTGCGCATCAGGGCCGCCGTGAGGGCGAGGACGACCGAGTAGGCCACGATCCCGCGGTGCCCGTGCACCCCGAGGGCTGTCCCGGAATAGAGCAGCCCGTGGCCGAACCTGATGGGGTCGACGAGCAGGGAGATCAGCGTGGCGAGGACGACCAGCACACCACCCCAGGCGAATCCACGCAGCAGGGTTCCGGTGTCGGCCTGTGCCGCACAAATGCCGGCGAAGAGTGCAATCCATGCGTAGAGCAGGGTCATCCTGACGGTGTCGGCAGGAGTGATTGACCAGAGCACGCTCACCGCGCAGAGTCCGAGGTACAGGGCAGAGGCCCAGGGGACTCGAGGCAGCACCACCCGTCGCCTGTCGACGAGCAGCGCGATCCCCGTGACCAATGCCAGCGCGACCATGGACCTCGGGAAGTCGGGGATCAGCAGGCGGGGGTTGGAAATCTGGAAGTAGGCCACCGCGATGAGCACCGACCAGCCAAGAGCGCGCCAACTGCCCGCTCGCGCAGGTTCGCCGCGGTTCTCCCAGTGCTGAATCGCAGCGCGTAACCCCGAGCCTCCCTGCCGCGGGTCGGCGGCCCTGATGCCTGACGTGGGCTTTCCCTCTCACTTGTTGAGCGCTGCACTCGCTTCGCCCAGACTGGCTGATCCTGTCAGGAGAGCGTATCGGGACCGCCGGCCTTCCTCGGCATGGCGGTCGCGAAGGCACGGGGGCCGCTTTCCACCGGACGGGCGGCGGGCGGTCGGCTGTGCGTAGGATGTGGCCTGGATCTAGGCGTCTCGAACAAAGGGGCAGCGCTCCATGAGGAACCTGCGGGGCAAGAGTGCCGCGCTACTGGGAGTTGCGGCGTTGGCGCTGCTGGCACTCCTGGTTCTCGGCATCATTCAGGGCAGGTACGACACGCTGCTGGTCGGGGTGATCGCTTTCGTCGCGGTGGTCTTCGCCTCGCAGTCGCAGGCCACCGGCGTCCAGAAGTCGATCGACAAGCTCGCCAAGAACGCGTCCCGGATCGCCCAGGTGGCCGACGGGGTGGCGCGGCTGGAAGACACCGTGACGTCGTCGCCGCGGATGCTCGAGGGCAGCCAGGAGCGGCAGATCGCCGAGACAGCTGCGCGCTTCGACTGGCTGGCCCGCAAGCACACCGAACAGGCCGAGCGGCTCGACGCTTTCACCAGGGAACTCGATGCCGCCCTCGCGAGGCAGCGCGAGGAGATCCTCACGCTGCTGCGGCCCGAGGGCTCGGCTCCGACGGCTCGCATCGTCGAACCGGACGGCAGCGGGACTGCCGGACCGGAGCTGTGACAACGCCGGGAGTCCTCCGCGTCCAGCGTGAGTACGTGCGTCGCCAGTGGCCGCTGTACAGGTACGCGCTGTCCAACGGGCTGGCCACCGCCGACGACGTCTTCGCGCGAGCCGCCACCCAGGACCGGTACTCGGCCGAGGAACTGGCGGCGCTCGTCACACGGCTGCTCGCCGACGGCGACGCCGCCGAACTGCGCTCCCTCATGCGCGGCCTGAGGGCGGGCTCGTTCAGGTACCTCGTCTCGCTGCAGGCCAACCAGCCGCAGCGTCCCGACCGTGAGGCGGACGCCGCCGCCCTGCTGGAGGCGATGGTCCTGCACGGCAGCCGGGGCGCGCTGACGGAGTTCGAGCGGGAGACCCTCCTCGACCTGCTGGCGGCGCAGCGCAGGAGCGACGACCTCGAGAAGTACCTGCACCTCCTCGGACGCGGGCACGCGCCCTTCCCGCAGCGCGAGCTGCTGCGGGCGAACGCGTCCCACCCCTTCGCGACGGGCAGGGAGGACGCCGCCTCGCCGGGTGTCGCCGCCTGGCTGCGGCGGTTCAACTGGATGCTCGTCCGCGAAGGTCTCGAACCCATCGACCTCGCCCCGGGCGACGAGGCGCCGCTCGACAGGCTGCTCTGCGCCCCGTCCGGGCTGGTGGAGGACGGACCGCTGGTGAGCGTGATAGTCCCCACCCACGATCCTGGCCCGAGCCTCACCACGGCACTGGAG
>JAEWIK010000197.1 GCA_023387135.1 Actinomycetes bacterium
GGGGACGGGTCGCCGATGACGCTGCGGACCGCCACCAGCGTCGGCCGGCCGGTGCGTTCCGTGGCGGCGCGCAGCGCCAGGGTGATCTCGTCGAGATCGCGATGGTCGGCGACCTCGAGGACGCGCCAGCCGTAGGCGCGGTAGCGCGCGCGGGTGTCCTCGGAGAACGCCTCGGACGTGCTGCCGTCGATGGTGATGCGGTTGTCGTCCCAGATCAGCACGAGGTTGTCGAGGCCTTGCGTCCCGGCCAGGCTGCAGGCCTCGCTCGACACTCCCTCCTCCAGACAGCCGTCACCGGCCAGCACCCAGACTGTCGGGTCGAAGACCCCCGTCCCTGCGCCGAAGAGCGCTTCTTCGCGGCGGCACGCGAGGGCGATGCCGACGGCGCTCGCGACTCCCTGCCCGAGCGGACCGGTGCTCATCTCGACACCGGGAGTATGACCCAGTTCGGGGTGCCCCGGCGTCTTCGCGTCGAGCGTCCTGCTGGCGGCGAGGTCGTCCAGCGTGAGCCCGTAGCCGGTCAGGAAGAGCTGGGTGTAGAGCAGCAGGCTCGCGTGCCCCGCCGAGAGCACGAACCTGTCCCTGCCGTGCCAGGAGGGGTCGGCGGGGTCGTGCCGCAGCACCTTGCCGAAGAGGCAATGCGCGACTCCCGCCATGCCCATCGCCGTGCCTGCATGCCCGTGCCCCTTCGCCTGCACCAGCGCGGCGGGAAGCGCCGTCGCCGACGCCACGAGTCGTTCATCGAGCGAATCCACGGTACGGGCTAGAGTGCCGTCATTGACCATGAGGCGACTTTCGCTCAAAGATAGACGGAAGTCAACGTGCTGGGGGTTACCGATGAGGATCCCGTCGACGGGGCCGGGCGTCGTGCTCGACCTCATCCGCCTGAGAGTCGCCACCACGCGGCGCGACCTGCTCGAAAGACTCGGGTGGTCACGCGTCACCCTCGAGCGCCGGCTCGACGAACTCACCGACGCCGGCCTCATCGTTGTCGCGGGGGCACAGCCGAGCCGGGGCGGCCGTCCGCGTGAGGAGTTCGAGGTCGCCCGCGACGCCGGCCTGATCCTCGCCGTCGAGATCGGCGGCACCCACACCCGCCTCGGCCTCACCGACCTGGTGTCGAACGTGCTGGCCGTGGAGGAGGCCGACATCGGCCTCTACAGCGGGCCCGACGAGGTCTTCTCGTGGGCGAGGCAGGTGCTCGACTTCGTCTTCGCCCGCATCGGCCGCAGGAGGGCCGACGTCAGGGCGATCGGGATCGGCGTGCCGGGGCCCGTGGAGGCGACGACCGGCAGGCTCGGTCCCGTCCAGCCGGACGCGCGGTGGGCGGGCATCGATCCGCGCCAGCTCCTGAGCCCCGAGGCGTTCGACGCCGTGGTGGCGGTCGACCGCGACGTCAACATGCTCGCGGTGGGGGAGGCGAGGCTCGGCTGGCCCGAGTACGAGAACCTGGTAATCGTGAAGGCGGGCATGGGCGTCGGCGTGGCCCTCGTGCTGGATGGACGGGTGCACCGCGGCAGCCGCGGCGGCGCGGGCCAGCTCAGCGCACGGGGGGTGCCGCTCGACGGCCAGTTCCTGCCGCTGGAGTCTGTCGCCAGCGGCGCCGTCATCCGGGAGCGGCTCGCCGAGCGCGGCAGGATCGTCACGACGTCCGCCGAGATCGTGGAACTCGCCAAGGCGGGCGACAGGTACGCCCTCCACCTGCTGGACGAGGTGGGCGAGACGATCGGCACCTCGCTGGCCGAGGCGGTCGGGGCGCTCAACCCCGAGGCGGTCGTGGTGGGCGGCAGCCTCGTCGAGGCGGGGGAGAGGTTCCTGGGTTCGATCAGGTCGGGCATCCTGTCCCACAGCCTGCCGCTGGCGAGGCGTGGCCTGGTGATCGAGCGCAACCGGCTCGGCGAGAGCGCCGCCGTCAGGGGTGCATCGCTGGTTGCCCAGGATGCGCTGTTCGACGCTGACAGGGTCGACTCCATGATCCGCGAGGGCAGGAATTTCGTAACCAATCTGTGACTACTTCGGCATAGTTCTGGTCAAAAGTCGGTCCTTCGATATAGGCTCCCAGCCAGCACAGAAACGAGAGAGCGCAGGACGCTGTCTCGCCAGCCTTCCGGGGTCGCCCCACAGCAGCCCGGCGTTGCACAGCGAGGTGAAGACATGGAGCTCACGTCGGCGCTGCCTGACAGTGCGATCCGGCTCAGGGTCAGCGTGCCCGGGTGGCGTGAGGCGGTGCGTGCCTGCGGGGCGGCCCTCGTCGACGCCGGCGTCACCACCCCCGACTACACCGACGAGATGATCGGCACCATCGAGCAACTCGGGCCCTACATCGTGATAGCCCCCGGCATCGCGCTCGCCCACTCCCGGCCCTCGCCCGCCGTGCTTCGCGCGGGAATCAGTTGGGTGTCGCTGGCCGAGCCCGTGGAGTTCGGGAACGAAGCCAACGACCCGGTGTCGCTCGTCCTCGGGCTCGCGGCGCTCGACCACGATGGCCACGTGGAACTCATGGCGTCGCTCGCCGCAGTCCTGGCAGACCCCGACCGCATGGCCGGGGCGATGACAGCCACCACACC
>JAEWIK010000224.1 GCA_023387135.1 Actinomycetes bacterium
TTCCGATGGCGCTGAACTTCCCGCCCCTCTCCCTCGCACCGTCCCAGGGCTACGCCTGGCTGCTCACTGTGAACGGCGAAGAACTCGCCCGCGCCAGCTTCCGCACGCGGCCGTCCTGACCCGCGCCCCAGGCGCCGCGCACCGGGACGATGTCGGGTCGTGTCTCTCTGGAAGCCAGCGGTAGGGACCGCGCGGCCGATAGCCTCGACGGTGGGGAGTGGCCCGGTCTGACAGGAGGCCGCGGTCGCCTCCCGCAGCAGGCGAACAAGGAGGCAGGCTCGTGCGGAACCGTGGAATCTCTGGATTGGCGCTCGTCGCCGTGCTGCTCGGGCTCGTGGCCGGGTGCGCGGCGGGCCCGGCGACGACTCCGACCCCTGCGACCGCCACCGTCGTCGACGTGCGGACGGCGGAGGAGTACGCCGAAGGGCACCTGCAGGGCGCGGTGAACATCGACCTGATGTCGCAGTCGTTCCCGGCCGACATCGGGGCGCTGCCCAAGGACGCCGAGTACGTCGTGTACTGCCGGTCCGGCAACCGGTCGGCACAGGCCGCCACGATCATGCGGCAGGCCGGCCTGACGGTTCAGGACGCCGGCGGCATCGACAAGGCGTCGGCGAGCACCGGGCTTCCCATCGTCACCGATTGACCTGTCCTGCCGGTCCTCGCAGGGTCACGCGAAGATCGTCAGGCAGTAGAGCACGAAGACGAACAGGTGGGCCGCCCCGTGGAGGGCGGTCACCCGGCGGGCGGTGAAGGTCACGACGTTCAGCACGAGACTCGCGCCCAACAGCAGCAGGTTGGCAGGGGTCTCGGCGAGGACCACCGTCTGCCCCGTAAGCAGGCCGATGGCGAGGACGACCGGCAGGGTGAGCCCGACGCAGGAGACCAGCGCCCCGTGGGCCAGGTTCACCACCCGCTGGGCCTCGCCGCTCCAGGCCGCCCGCATCGTCGTGATGCCCTCGGGGAGGAACACGATCAGGGCGATCAGGACGCCCGAGAGCGCGACGGGAGCGCCCAGCCTGTCGAGCCCGTCGTCCAGGAAGACCGCCAGGTCGTGGGAGAGCAGCACGATCGGGACGACTGTCACCAGCAGCAGACCCGCCCGCGCGATGACCTCCTTCCGATGCCGACGCAGCACGACACCGATGTCGTCCGTCGGCTCTGGCACCACCCTCGTCGATGCCGCCACCTCCCGGAAGTCGGCGCTCTGGGCACCCGTCTGCCGGGAGAGGAAGAAGCCGTAGAGCCCGATGGTCAGCACCAGGATGGGGACCGCCTGGTGGGGCGGGTACGCGCCCCCGCGTCCTATGACCGCGGGAAACGCGAACGCCACCGCGACCAGCACGACGAGGAACGAGAGGTAGAGCGAGACCCCCGTCCGGTTGACTCGCAGGTCATGACGGACGCCGCCGACCAGCAGCGCACCCCCGACCACCAGGGTGAGCACGATCATGGACGCCGCCATCACCGAGTCGCGCGCGATGGTGGCGTGCTCCCCCGGGCCGAGCATGACGGCGGAGATCAGGATGACCTCGATGAGGACGATCGACAGCGTCAGCACGAGCGTCCCGTACGGGTCGCCCAGCCGGCGGGCGAGGTGCTCGGCCTGAGTGACGACGCCGAAGGCGCAGATGACGATGACTGCCACGATGGCCGCCAGCAGCGCCGTCAGCGCGAGCCCCGGCAACGGGGCCACGAGCAGCGGACGAGCGAGGTGAAGGGCGACGAAAGCAGCCCAGCCGAGCGCGATCCGGGTGAGCGCGGCGGGCGTCACGACGGCCCGCAGCGAGGAGAGGTGCTTCACAGGTGTTGCCTGTTCTGCAGGGTCGTCCCCGCTCATGGTCTTCGTCGCACGGGTCGTCCCGGCAACACCTTCCAGCGCCTCTACTCTAGCCACGTCCTCCGGAACGGACGAGCCGGGCGCCCTGCACCTGCCTCACGAAGGCCCGGATCAGGCGGGGCGCCGCGATGGCGTCAGCGGCGCTGGACGTAGTACTCGGTGAACTCCGAGCAGCGGCCCGCGGCGTCGAAACGCATGACGAAGCAGTTGTCGTACACCTTGTCCACCGCGCCTCCGGCGCTCTCGTAGTAGGTCGAGCTGCCGGTGGCGACCACCACGTCGCCGTCGACAGCGACCGGCGAGTAGGCGGCGGAGTACGTGTCGGGCTCGTCGCGGGTGGAGGCGTCGGACGAGTCAGGGCTGCCGAGCCACGCGGCCACGACGGCGTCCCGCCCGGCGACGGGGTCGCCGCTCGGGTGATAGCGATAGACCACGTCCTCGGTGAAGAGCGAGGCGATCGCCTCCGGGTCGTAGGTGAGCCAGGCCGCGATGTAGCGATCGAGCCATTCCTGTGCAGACGCGTGATCCATTCGCCAAATCTAGCGGTGCTGTCGAGCCCTCCGGGAGCTGCTAGCCTCGTCTTGTATACAAGACACATCTTGGAGGGCGCATGCCTCGACGGGACGACCCCGACAAGCGCTTCTACGGCACGATCACCGTCAGCGATCGCGGGCAGATAGTGATTCCGGCCCAGGCGCGGCGCGACTTCGGCATCGAGGTCGGCGACAAGCTGCTCGTCTTCGGCGACCTGCGGCACGGCCTGGCTCTCGCCCGCGCCGAGGACGTCATAGCACGGCATCCAGGGGCCGCCGCGATCTTCGGGGCAGAAGACGACGATGTTGACTGAACGCGGCGCGAAGCGCCTTGTCACGATCGCCGCGAACGTCGGTGCGATAGCCGTCGGCTTCGGCGGAGCCTGGCTGACCGGCTTCCGTCCGTGGGGAATCCTGGTGGCACCGCTCACGGGGACGATCGGCTGGTTCGCCGGCTGGTTCCTGGGACGCGCGGTCGGTCGCCGCCTCACGAAGCTGGGGTACGCCCCTGCGGGCCGGCCTGTGTACAGGCTGGGCACCGTCCCCGAGACCGAGACCACCGCGGGAGGCAAGGCGCGCTCGTTGTCGGCGCTCGTCAGGGCCGGCCAGAGGGTGCCGAGCGGGCTGGTCGTGCTCCCCCGGGCCTTCGACGATGCGGGCCTCACCGAGCAGGCGCGCGCCGCCCTCGACTCCGAACTCAGCAAGCTGAACGGCGACGGGAGGTTCGCCGTCAGGTCGTCGGCGACGGCCGAGGACTCTGCCGCGGCCTCGTTCGCCGGGGCGTACGAGACGCTGCTCGACGTCCCTGCCGACGACGTGGTCGAGGCCATCGGACGGGTCCGCGCCTCCGCATCAGCAGGACGGGTCGCCGCCTACTCGCAGGCCACCGGCGTCCACGCCGGAGACGTGGCCGTCGTCGTCCAGCAGATGGTCCCCGCGCAGTACGCGGGAGTGCTGTTCACTGTCCATCCGCTCACCGGCGACCTCTCCACGATGCTCGGCACCGTCGTCGCGGGGCTCGGCGAGGCCGTCGTGTCCGGCGACCAGACCGGCGACCAGTTCACCCTCGCGCGCCCGTCGGGCGGGTTCGACGGCCCGGACGTCCTGCGCCAGTACGCCGCAGCCCTGCACGCGGCGGCCCATCGCATCGAGGGCGGCTTCGGTGGGACCCCGCAGGACATCGAGTGGGCCGTCGCGGACGGGAAGGTGTGGATCCTGCAGGCGCGTCCGATCACCACGCTCAACCCGTGGGACCCGAGGACGGGCGACCTCAACGACACGGCCAGCGGCAACTGCCTGTGGTCGGCGACGAACCTCAGCGAGGCGAACCCCGAGGCCCAGACCCCGCTCACCATGTCGCTGACCCGGTACGAACAGGCTCACGGCGGCCCGTCCATGGCCCTGCGTGGCCGCGAGATGGCGGGGTACGTCGGCGGACGCCCGTACGCCAACCTCACCGTCCAGATCACGTCCCGGCGCGGCAAGGCGGCCAAGATCGAGCCGCGCGAGGCGTACAGCAAGCTCGCGGGCTGGTGGGGAGACCTGCCGCCCGAGGTGCCCATCCCGCTGCTGCCGATGACGTCCGAGGACTGGACCCAGGCAGGCATCCCGCTGCTGGGAGGCCTGGTCAAGATGGGCCTGACTCGGCTGCGCCTGCCGAGGTTCCTCCGGACTCACGGGGAGCGCTGCGCCGACCTCACGCGACGGATCGAGACGTGCGAGCGCCCTGCAGAGCTGCGTCGCCTGTGGGACGAGGACCTGCTGCCGTTCGGGATCGGGTCGTTCTGGGCCGTCATCGCATCCGGGTCGACCTACCCCGCCACCCTGGAACTGACGCTGCGCGAGCAGTACGGCGAGGAGCTCACCGCCGCGCTGGTGTCCAATCTGTCGGGCCTCGTCGACGACTTCGCGAGCCTCGGCCCGGCCGCCGGGTTGCGTGAGGTGAAGGCGGGACGCCTGGCGCGCGAGGAGTACCTCGCCCGGTTCGGCCACCGCGGCGTCAACGAGTCGGAACTCGCCTGGCCCAGGCCGTCCGATGACCCCGGCTGGCTCGACCGCTCGCTGGCCGAACTTGACGACGTCACCACCGTCGCCGACCTGAGGCGACGCCAGCAGGACGCGTACGACGCCGCCCTCACCCAGATCGCCGCCACCGACGCGCGGGCCGCCAAGCGGGTCGCCGCCCAGTTGCTGCGTGCCGCCAAGCAGGCCGCCCTGCGCGAAGCCGCCCGGTCGGAAGGGGTGCGGTCGACGGGCGTCGTCCGCCGGTTCGCGCTCAAGGCCGGGGAGCTGCTCGGGATCGGCGAGGACGTGTTCATGCTCACCGTCGAGGAGTTGCTGGCAGCGCTCGACGGCGACACCGCGGCGTACTCCTTCGTCGCCGCTCGCCGGGAGCTGCACGAGCGTTACCGCGCGCTGCCTCCGCTGCCCGGGGTGATCGTCGGACGCTTCGACCCGCTGGCGTGGGCAGACTCCCCCGACAGGAACCCCGCCGTGTTCGTGGCAGGGGCTGACGTCGCGTCGCCGCCGCGCGCCGCCGCCGGCGTGCTCGTCGGCCACGCGGGGGCAGCCGGACGCGCCGAGGGCACCGTCCGACGGCTCGACAGCTACGCCGACGCCGCCGGCCTGAAGCCCGGGGAGATCCTCGTCACGCAGCTCACGAACATCGGGTGGACGCCGCTCTTCCCCCGCGCCGGCGGCATCGTGACCGACCTGGGTGCCCCGCTCAGCCACGCCGCCATCGTCGCCCGGGAACTCGGCATTCCTGCCGTGGTCGGTTGCGGAGACGCCACGGTCCGCCTGCACACCGGCGACAGGGTCCTGGTGGATGGTGCCGCCGGACGCGTGACGGTGCTCTCCCGCGCCGCCGCCGACACCGTGACGGTGGACCCCGCGCCGTCCGCCCTCGCCCACCAGTAGGCAGGAGCCCGACCGCCGCCCGCGAGCCGAGGTTGGCCGCCTGACCGCAGGGTTCTCCGGTTGGAGCTCGGAGCCGTGCCGGTAGGGTGGCGCGGTGGTCGCTCTCGCAGAACGTACGTGGTCGGCGGGGAGGATCGCCCTGACTGTCGCTGTCGTCGGCGCGGCCAGCCTCGCACTCGGGATGGTCACCTTCTACGCGCAGGGCTTCCTGCCCGACGCGTTTGGCTCGTTCGCCAACTCGGCGAGTGGCTGGACGCTGCTCACGGCGCTGCTCGTGTTCGCATCCCGGGCGAGGCCGAAGGTAGCGGCTGTGCTCGGGGCGGTGAGCTTCGTGCTCCTCGTCCTGGGCTACTCCCTGGCAGCATCGCTGAACGGGTTGTTCTACAGCCCACTCCTGTTCGGCATGATCGGCGTGGTCGTCGGTCCCTTCGTCGGGGTGGCGACGGCCTGGCTGCGCCGCACGGGGATTCGCGCGGCCCTGGGGACCGCGCTTCTCGCGGGCATCTTCCTCGGCGAGGCTGTGTATGGGCTCACCGTCATCGCCGGCACCACCCGTCCGGAGTACTGGCTGGCAATCGGCGTCGTCGGACTCGCCCTGCTCGTGGGGATGCTCCTGCGCCGGCTCCGCGGCTGGCTCCCGATCACCATCGCCGTCGCGGGCGCCGCGGCCGTGGCGTTGGCTTTCAACCTCGCCTACACGGCCCTTGCCTCACTCTGACTCCGTCCCACGACTGTCTGGTCACCAGACCGCCGTCTTCCCGGCCGCCGACGATGCTCGCCCCCTACCGGACGACATCGGCAGCAAGCTGTCGCCTGGGCCGGCGGCATGACTCAGCCACCCCTCGGGGCTGCTGACCTTGAGCGGCGTCGTTCAGCGCGGCTTCCAGGCGTCGGCTTTCGCGATGTCGGCATCGACGCCGTCCACCCCGTCGCCGCGGAGCCTGGCCTGGCTGGTGTACTGCCAGATCGACCAGCCGCCCCGTCCGATCCACGGCCCGACGAGCGGCTGGGAGTCGGGGATGCGGCCGTTGTCGGTGCCCCAAGAGGCCACCCACAGCCGCGCGACCTTGGCGACGTCGGCCCAGGCGTAGTACCAGCCGTCCAGTTCGACGGTGGTCGAGGCGCTCATGTAGACGTACAGGTTGGCGTGGTACCCCCCGCTCGTGAGCTGCTGGAGGACGGCTGTCAGGAACTCCAGTGCCTCGTCCGGCGTCCAGTGCCGCAACTCATGGCGGTACTCGATGCCGTCGTCGGTCGTCAGCTTTCGGGTAGTGCCCTCCTCGATGTCGAGGACGAGCGGATCCGTGCTGTTCCGGGTGTACTTCCCGTCCGCCTTCAACCAGGAGACGAACAGGCTGGCCGAGCGGGTCGGGGTGTTGCCCCCTGAGAACAGGAGGCCGTCGGTGGTGTCGATCGAGGCGAGCCAGCCGTTGAACCAGTAATGGCCGAGCGCCAGCCCGGACTTCGCGGCACCGCCGGCCAGCGCCCGATAGGCGCAGTCCTTGGTGGCGGGCGTGCCCTTCGTCTTGCCGGGCTTGCCCGTGCAGAGATCGGTGTACTCGTAGTTGATCGGACGATCCCCGCTGCCCGTCCGCAGGATCGTGAAGCCGTTCTTTCCGGTCCAGGACCTGACGGCGGAGAGGCGCACCCGCTTGTCCGGCGTGTACTGGTAGGCGGACAGGTCCACGCCCTGGCGCAGCCCGGTCAGCCCGAACGCCCTTTCGGCGTCCTTGGCCGGGGTGTTGGTCGGCTTCACCACCGTCAAGGTGGCGGCCTTCGAGGTCACCCGACCGTGCTTCCCGGTGACTATCACGCGGAACTGGGTGCCGTTGCCCCAGGTGCGGGCTCGGGCGGTGTACCTCGCGGACTTGGCGCCCTTGATGGTCTTCCAGGTGCCGGACTTCCCGGATCGCTGCTGCCAGACGTACGTGAGCTTCTGCCCGACAGCGTTGACGGCGAAGGTCGCTCTCGTGCGGACGCCGTAGACGCCGATCGTGGCGTGGGTCAGGTCACCGACAATCGCGGTGACCACCGGCTGCGGCGGTTCCGGGGTCTGGGTCGGCGCCGGTGTTGACGGCTCCCCCGGCGTGGCCGGGACGGGTTCCGTCGGGCTGGTCGGGGTGGCCGGCGGAGGTTGCGCCGGCGTCTGGGTGGCGGACGGGCCGGTGATCGCGCAGCCTGCGAGCAGCGCCGAGATCAGGGCGCCCGCCAGCCAGGTCATGGAGCGGCGGTCTGCACCCATGTCCCGGCCCTCCCCCGCGCGGATTCGGGCCAGTCTACCGGCGCCCGCTGACGCCGGGCCGGTGGTCGAGGTCAGGTTCTCCACGGGATAGGCACGTCGGCGCGTTGCCTCAAGGGCGCACGCGCATGGCGCGACCACACGCAGCCGTGTGATTCCACAAGCGCGCTGTCGAGCGGCGTGGGCC
>JAEWIK010000402.1 GCA_023387135.1 Actinomycetes bacterium
GCGCGCCTGCGGCGCGAGCTCAACACTGCTCAAGGCTTCCCCTCTCGGGATCGGGTCCTGGTCACCCCACGAAGGCGGGTCGTGCGATCCGGACGGGCGTTGGCGGACGATCCCGTCCACGCTAGCATGAAAACCAACACACCTGTTGGTTTTTGCAGGGCGGTCTCAGAATCGCCGCCTCATCTCGCCGGCGTCGCCGGGAACCGCCCGTGCAACGCGACTGAGCGCTTATTGTCGGACCATCAGTGACTGAAGGGCTGGTGACGCAGTGTCGGAGGCTGGCGCGACGAGCCGGAGCTACCCCAAGGGCGAGCGTCGGCGATCGGAGATCGTCCGCGCGGCGTTCGGGGCCTTCAGCACAGTCGGCTACCGCAACGCCAGCATGGTCCAGATCGCCGCCGCCGTCGGGGTGTCCCGCGCCGGGCTGCTGCACCACTTCCCGTCCAAGGAGTCCCTGCTCGCCGCGGTGCTGCAGGAGCGGGACAGGGTCAACGCGTCTCTCTTCTGGGACGACTTCGATGCCACCGACGGCGTGGAGTACTTCGCCCGGCTCGTCAGGACCATCGAACACAACGCTTCCACCCCTGGCGCCGTGGGCCTGTACGCGATCCTGGCCGCCGAGGCGTCTGACCCCGACCATCCCGCGCACGACTTCTTCATCGAGCGCTACACCTGGTTGCGCCGCGAGCTCCGCGAGGCCTTCGCCGACGTCGCGCGCCGCGGCCTGCTCCGCGACGGCGTCGATCCCGACGGCCTCGAGCACGACGTGATAGCCCTGATGGACGGCCTTCAGGTCCAGTGGCTGCTCGACCCGACGAGCGTCGACATGGCCGCCCGCTTGAGGACCCGCCTGCAGGACCTGCTGACGGCCCCCCTGCCCTGACCCCGACCGCTCGGTGGAACATCGTGCACCGTCATCGGTGCACGATGTTCCGACCAACTACTTCGTCATCTCCTGCCGGTGAGGGTGACCGCGGGTGACGTGCGGGGAAGCAGGTTGCGGGTGTCGGTGGGCGTGAAGACAGCCTTGACGACGAGCTTCTTCGCCTTGGTGTACTTGCCGCCGACCTTCACTGTGACCTTGAACCCGCCCGTGACCGAGACCTTCCCGACCACCTTGCTGCCCACCTTGAGCGTCACGACGCCCGAGGCCAGCCGGCCGCCGGGCAGGGAGCCCAGGGTGACAGTCACCTTCGCGGTCTTGCCACGCCGGTAGGTCGACTTGACCACCTTGATGCTCCTGATGGTCGTCTTGGTCACCACGACATGGACTGTCGGGGACGTCGCCTTCGAGACCGTCTCGATCGCCTTGACCGGATGGGACCCCGCGGTGAGGCCCTTCACCGTCAGCGACGCGCGGCTGTTGCTGATCGCTGACTCGCCGAGCACCCGGGCGCCGTCGAGGAACCGGATCGACCCCTTCGTCCCGGCAGGAACCTGCGCGGTGAGCACGACGTTCCCGCCGAAGGTGAGCAGCGCCGGTGAGGCGGAGAGCGTTACCTTGACTTCGGGGCCGGGAAGCAGCGGCTTCACGGTGACAGTCTTGGAAACTGTCGCCCCCGAACTGACGCCCGTGAGGGTCAGCTTCACGTCTCCGGCCTGCGCCGGTGTGGCGATCGAGCCTGTGACCTTGCCGGAGGCGCTGGCGTACAGCGCGATCTCCGCGTCGCCGAAGGTGGCGGTCACCGCCTCTGACTCGCCGAACCCTGTCGCGGTGAAGGAGAGCTGTGAACCCACCAGCGCGGTGGCCGCGACGGTGAGCGCGGGCGCCCAGGTCGCTTCCGTGACGGTGAGGTCGGTTGCCGCCGCGGCCCCGGACTCGTCTCCGACGAGCTGCAGCCGGTAGGTGCCCGGCGCCTGCAGGCGCGGGATCGCGACCGTCGCCGTCACCGTCCCGCCTGTTGCAGCAACCACCGTCGCCACTGCCCTGTCGCCGAGGAAGACGTTCACCGTCTCCCCCTTGGCGAAGCCGGCACCGGTGACGGTCACCGATCCGCCGGCTGCGACGCTCGTGGCGCTCACAGACTGGGTGGGCGGCGGCGTCGCCCCGTCCGGAGTGTCCTGGGCGATGGCCAGCACCCGGCGATTGTCCCCTGACGACCCGTTCAGCGTGACCGCGACGATGGTGCGGCCCGCGGGCGCGGTGTAGGGAGCGGTCGCGTAGACGTACGCACCGGGGTTCGCACTTCCGCCCTGGCCGTTGCGGTGAGGAGTCCAGACCACCTTGGCGTTCGTCCCGTAGGGCGCCAGGGTGCCGTCCAGCTTCGACCCCGTACTGGAGGGAAGCACCCAGTCGCCGAAGCCGAGATCCACGCCGGTGACGACAGTGCCGTCGTCGAGGGTGATCGACGCAGTGCCCGGCGTGTTGCCGTTCGCGGCGGCGCCGACGAAGGAGACCTTCGTGGGTGACCCCTTCAGGACGACCTTCTGGCCGTTCGGGACGATGCTGTCGGTCAGGCCCTCGGAGACTCGCGGCAGCCTGACGGTGAGTGCTGCCAGCGCCGCGTTCCCGGTGAGCTCCTGGAGGTTCACCACGGTGCCTGCCTTGAGGCCTGCGGCCTCGAGCAGGTCCCGCTCGAAACTGCTGGTCGAGTCGAAGCCGCCCGCGTTGGCTGCCGTCGCCGAGATCGCCTGGACGTTCGTCTGGGCGAGGAACCCTCCCTGGGACGCCACGCGGACGGTGACATCGGTGGCGTGCCGCTTGCCGCCGGCGATGACGACGACGGGGAACGTGTAGTCGCCCTCTGCCACTCCGGACGCGACCGACACCTTCAACGGCTGCAGCGCATGCCCGGTGGAGTCGAAGTCCGTCGCCGTCGTCACCTTCACCCCGATGCCTGCCGGCACGTCGGTGAGGTCGAGCGAGTAGGTGGATGCTGTGGCGGCCACCCGCTGGATCGCCAGGTTGAGGACGCCCGTCGTCGCGGGCGCGACAGTCACAGGGTCGGCGTAGGCGATCGTCGGATTCGACCCGAGTTGCCACGACGGGGGCGCGTCCTTCGTGCCGCCGCCCCACGCGCTGGCCTTGTCCGCCATGGTGAAGTCGAGCGTGGTGTCGCCGTCGCGCCACCCGTCAGGCAGGGCAGTGCTCGTCTGCGGGACACCGTCGACAGCCAACCCGGCGACGTAGCGCTTGCTGCTGGCCCCGGGAGCGTTGATCGTCAGGGTGTGGCCGTTGCCGAGCGTCAACTCCGCCTTCTCGAAGTTCGGGGCATTGACGGTGAGGACGTCGGTCCCCGGCGTGGCGGGATAGATCCCGAGGGCCGCCCAGACGTACCACGACGACATCGCGCCGAGGTCGTCGTTGCCGGGCTCGGACCCGTCCCGTCCGGTGCCCCACAGCCGGGTCCGCATCTCCTCGACGACCTCCTGGGTGCGCCACGGCCTGCCCAGGTAGTTGTAGATCCACGGCGTGGCGAAGTTCGGTTCGTTGCCCAGCCACATCCTGGGCACGTTGGCCCCCACGTTGTAGCCGCCCGTCATGAACGTGTCGAGACGATCGGCGAGGGCGGCCCTCCCGCCGAGGGCCGTGGCGAGGCCGTCGATATTCTGCGGGGCGAGCCAGAGGTACTGCTCGGAGGTGGCTTCGTCGAAGCCCACCTGGCCGTACCCGCTGACGCTGCCGCGGTAGCCGAAGTCGGACGGCGTGCTGTTGCAGTTCGTGCCCACGGGGAAGCGACCCGCGTAGTCGCGCGGCGAGAGACAACCGGTCAACGGGTTCAGGTGGTTCTGCCAGTAGTTCGAGCGGGCCGCGAAGCTGTCGGCGACGTCTGCCGGGACGCCCTCGACGGAGCCGGACCCCACTGCCTCCGCGAACCGTCCGGCGGCGAAGTCGTCGATCGACCACTCCTGGGCTATCGACGCTCCCGTGACTGCATGGTCGGTCTGGAAGTCCTCTGTCTGCGGTGCGTAGCGGCGCTCGGTGTAGTCCTTCGCGCCGGGACGGGTGGCCTTGCGCTTGTTGTTGTTCTGGTTGTCGACGCCGCTGGCGGCGACTCCCGCGTCGGGCCCGAGCGCCACCTGGTACATCCAGTAGAGCGCCTTGCCGGTCGCGAAATCGTCGGCTCCGAAGGCGTGTACCTGGGCGATGAGGGCGGTGGCGTTGTCACCCGACATCTGACCGGTCGACTGGTTGGCGATGGACCAGCGCGGGAAGCGTCCCCACTGGTCGGCGAAGAGCACGTAGCTCTGTGCGATGTCGCTCGCCTCCTTCGGGGCGAGCAGGGCCACGAGCGGCGCCCACGAGCGGTAGGTGTCCCAGTCGGAGAGGTTCGCGTAGACGTGCTGCTGGCTCAACCCGTACCGGGTGTTCGACTCGGCGAGCGTGTGGACGGTGATCGGGGTGTCGCTCCCGCTCGCGCCGGCCGCCAGGTAGTTGAAGGGCTCGAAGCCGGGATACCTGCCGTCGACGTCGTCGAGCACGTTCGGGTGCAGGAACACGCGGTAGAGGGAGTGATAGAAGGTGCCGATGTCGCGGGAGGACGCCGCGGCCGGGACCTTGATCCTGCCGAGCACGTCGTTCCAGCTGTCGTAGGTGTCCTGCCGGACGGCGTCGAAGGCCGCCTGGTAGCTCGGGTACGGCGTGGTGCCGGGCGCGGCGAAGTTCTGCGTCGGCACTTCGGTGGCGAGGTTGAGGGCCGCACCGCCGCTCGGCTTGTTGTCGGGGTCCGCCGCCGTCCACTGGGCGAGGTCGCCATTGCCGACGAAGGACAGGGAGATCTTCAGGTAGACCTTCGTCGTCCCCGGGGCGAACCTGACGTAGCCGCCTGCCTTCTGCACGCCTGCGACCTGGGCATCACCGGTGTCCGTGCCGACCACCTTGTTCGTGATCGAGCTGGCGCCCTCGTCCCACGCCCCATAGGCGGTGAAGGGCTGTTCGAACGTCGCCGTGAAGGCCACCCGGTACTGGTTGTCCTGCGTGGCGCCGCAGAATCCCTTGCTGACCGCCCAGCCCGTGACGGTCCCGTTGGTGGGATTGACGTTCAGGGAGCTCTTGATGGCGTCCTTGTTGTTCATCCGGCCGGACCTGAAGAGCACGGCGGGGGTCGTCCCCTCGGGGAAGGTGAACACCGCGACGCCCGTCCGGGAGGTGGCGGTGAGCTGCGCGCCCACCGTGTTGCCCGCGTTGTCCTTCGTGTCCATGGCGAGGTAACCCACCTGCCCGACCTCGCTGCCGCCGACGATCGTGCTCGTCTTCGTCCAGGGCGTGCCGGTCGTCGGGTTGATGGTGGTGGGCAGGACGGGGAAGTTGCCGAACGCCGTGCAGCCCTGCGAGGCGAAGTTCGTCGCGAAGCCCTGCAGCCGGGTGTCGCCGTTGCGGTAGCCGGTGCCGTTGTCGCCGTTCGCCGGGGAGAACTGCATCATGCCGAACGGCGCCGCGGGGCCGGGGAAGTTGTTGATCGAGCCGACGACGGCACCGCCGGAGCCGGTTCCGGTGAACGTGTCGACGTAGGAGGCGGGGTCGCCGACGTAGCCGGCTTCCGCCGCGGCGGCGGTCGGCGCGACCAGCAGGCCGCCCAGCACCGCGGCGGCGGTGAGGGTGGCTCCGAGACGACGGGCATGGCGCGCGCGTTGCGGCATTGGGTGGCTCCTGGACGTGTGAGGGAGAGCGAGGCTGCGGTGCTGGCGGGAGGACATCGTCACCGCACCTTGGACGTCGTGGCGGAACCGAGGGTCACTGTCAGATAGCCCTTGGCGGAGTACGTCACCCGCACGCTGACCTGCTTGCCGCGGAGCTTCTTGGTGACCTTCAACGCCGCCTTCTTGCCGGCGCTACCGCTGACCTTCTTGCTGCCGGCGTACCACTGGTAGGTCACCTTCACCGCACTGCCGTAGGCGGCCGGTTTCGGCTGCGCGACAGCGAGCGTCGCCCCGACCTTCACCTTGGACTTCTTCACGGCCTTGTGCTTGAGGGTGATGGTGGGCTTGGCCGCCTTGATCGTCCCTGGCTGGCCGAGTCCTGCGGTGACGAGCTGGACGACGGGCTGGCGGCCGGTGGCCGCGGCGGTGACTCGGACCGAGACCGTCGCGCCGAGGTCGGCGGGGACCAGGCGGTAGGTCCGCGAGGTGGCGCCGGGGATCGGCGACGCGCCGCGGAGCCACTGGTAGGTCACCGCGGCCGAGGTCGGGGAGAACGTCCCCGGGGAGCTCACCAGAGCTGCGCCGACGCGGGTGGAACCGGACACCGAGGCGGCCCGGGTGATGGCGACCAGCGGTGCCGGCTGGACCCCGACAGGGCCGGGCTGGCCCGGATCGGGAGGGTACGGGGAGGCATCGGCTGCCAGGACGTCCGCGGTCGCCGACGTCGTCAACGTGAGCGTCGTGTAGCCGGTCTTCGTGACCGTCACCCGGGCGCTGATCGCCTTGCCCACCTGCGCGGCGGTCGGGATGAAGGTAGTCCGGGTGGCGCCGGCGATCGGCGTGCCGTCTGCCAGCCACTCGACCGCCGTCCCCACGGCGGTGGAGTCGTCGGAGTCGGTGGCGTAGAGGCCGGTGTTCAGCACGAGGGTGTCGCCCACCCTCGCAAGACCGGCCAGCGCGGGTGCGACTGTCGAGCGCAGAAGCCCGGGCGCCACGGTGACCGCGTCGGCGCTGGTGGTGCCGGTGGGCGCGTAGCCCGCCGTGCTTCCGCGGACGCTGTAGGTCAGGGTCTTGCCCAACCACCCTGCCGCGACAGCGGTACGGGAGGTGGCTCCCCACCCGAGGTCAGTACCGCCGAGCACCCAGCTGGTGCGCACCGACGCGGGGGCACTGCCGTTCCATGCGACGGCCGGCGGCTCGATGACGTCGCCGACCCTGACGGTGTCGGGAAGCGAGAGCGTGGGTTCGGCGGCGCTGAGCGAGAGGGCGGCGCTGGTGTCGGCGTCCGAGGCGATGGCGAAGATGTGCAGCCTGGCCTCCTTCGGCAGCGTGATGGCGTCGAGGACGCCCGTGAGCGCTATCGGTTGCGAGGCGAAGATCGTGCAGGCGACGTTGTCGCCGTAGCGCGGCTTCCTCGCCGCCACCGGGACGTTGTTGGCGTTGCCGTCGCTGCACCAGTCGGCCGCTGGCAGCTGGGCCTCGCCGGTGGTGCCGTCGGCGTACCGGAGGGTGAAGGTGGGCACGCCGGTGATGGAGCCCGCATTGTGTGCGGTCCAGACGAGACCGATCCTGGTGGCCGGCCTGGTCGCGGCCGAGCCGAGCGCGACCGAGGTGTCGATCGTCTGGCCGTTGGCCTCGATGTTGTCGAAGTACTGTCCTACCGCGCCGCCCGCCGTGACATAGGTGAGCGCCGGATCGGTCGGGAGGTGCGAGACCTCACCAACCGTCAGCCCGTTCTCGAGCGCGGCGCCCCCGGCATTGAGGTTGGCCCTGTGGAACGCCTTGTTTCCGTCCAGGTTGGGAGTGTCGCCGGAGGCATCGCTGCCGATGCCCTTGTTGTTGAAGTAGTAGTCGAGCCAGCTCGTGCTCACCGGGGCCACAGTCGTCTGGGCCGCGGCGGCGGTCGCCCCGACGAGGTTGGCCCCCGCTCCGATGGCGAGGGCGATCCCGATGGCGCACACGCGAACCCCTGCAGCGCGCACGGCTTTCTGAACACTCGGCAAGACGGTCTCCATCCACGTCGGCGTGGGTATCATGCGGCACCCGCATGACATCGTTGTCATACAGAGTAGCAGCCAAGCGCCCAGCGCGGCTAGAACCAAGAACGAATCGCCCGGAGAACACCCGACTTGGCACACGCCCGGCCACTCGCTCGCGGACGGCTTCGTCTAGGGCGGCGGGCCGCGCCGTGAGGGCACGGCCTACGACATCTGCCCCTCGCGCCGTCCTAGGACGGCGTCTGCAGCTTCACGAAGTAGCGGTACATGTCGCCGCGTGCCGCGGACCGCGCGAACTCCATGGGCTGTCCACGGCGGCTCGTCGTGAACCGCTGGACCACGAGGAGCGGCTGCCCCTCCGCGATCTCCAGCGCCGCCGCCTCTCGCGGGTTCGCCGCCTCGGCGCCGATGTACTCGACCGCCTCGGCGACCTGGTCGTCGGCAACGCGGTTGAGGAGCTGGTACAACGACCCGAGACGGGTGAACTCCCTCACGTCGAGCCGGCTGCCGAGGCTGTCAGGCAGCCACGAGTCGTTCACCGCGAAGGCCTTCCCCGACGCCGTGGCGATCCGGCGGAGTACCCAGATCGGCTGGCCGCCGAAGAACGCCACCAGTTCGGGCTTGGGGGTCGGGTCGATGCCCAGCGTGACCAACTTGATGCCGGGCTCGAAACCGAGGTCGCGAATCACCTCGCTGATGCTGCGCAGCGAACTCAGCGAGTGCATGATCCCGGTCTGCCGCGTGACGTAGCAGCCCGAACCCCGCCGGGTGTTCACCAGGCCGACGTCCGACAGCCGCGCGATCGCCGACCGCACTGTGTTGCGGCTCACGCCGTACCTCTGCATCAGTTGGGTCTCGCTGGGGAGCTTGGCGCCGGGCCGCAGCTTGCCGGTCTTCATCTGCTCGGTGAGGTCAGCCGAGATCTGCAGGTACTTGGCGGCCGCCGGCATGGTTCCCCGTTCTTGTGTCGGCCTTGGGTTGCGTCACCAACCACCCAAGGTTATTGGTTGGACGGCCGGCGATCGCCGGTCTTGGAGAAGGTTCAGTCGGTGTTGGCGACGCGCGCGAGAGCCTCCGCCAGCGGACGCAGGTCGAGACCGTTCGCCTCGCTCACCGCACGCAGCCTGTCCTCGGGGACCGCCGCGATGCCCCCGAAGGCGCCGGCGATCGAGCCCGCCATGCAGCCGACGGTGTCGGAATCGCCGCCGGCGCTCGCGCAGAGCACCGCCGTCGTCCACGGGTCGCCGCCCGCCGCCACGAAGAAGCCGATCGCGGCCGGTACCGCTTCGGACGCCGGGAGCCCCGTTCCGACGACCCTGCTCACGCGATGCACTGCATCGGCCAGGTCGTCCGACCGCATCGCCGCGTCGACGGCGATGTCGATCCTGTCGATGATGCTGGGGGCGGGCACCGTGCGTCCGTGCTCGCGCCCCAGGGCGTCGCCGAGCCGGGCACCTTCGCGCGCCGCCCTGACGATGCCTGTCACAGTGCTCTCCCCACCGGCTGCAGCCGCGACCGCCGCCGCGATGGCGGCTGCTCCGGAGACTCCGGCGTTGGTGTTGTGGCTGGGGACGCACGTGAGGAAGGCCGCATGAGCGGCGGCCGAGACGTTCCCGGGGTTCACCAGACCTGCTGGCGCGCACCGCATGGCACCGCCGTTGCTGCTGCCCTCGGTCATGATCCTTCCGGCTTTTCCGACCTCCCAGGGATCCTGACCCTCGCGCAGGCGATCGATGGCCTTGCGCGTGGTCGGCCCGGCGAAGTGGGGGTAGTACTGGGGCAGCTTCGCCCATTCGACGATCATTCGCCCCACAGCCTCGGGGGTCGCCTGGCCCTCCCCGTCGATGAAGACCTGGGCCAGCATGAGCATCTGGCTGGAGTCGTCGGTGAACTGAGCGGCGGACCTGCCGAGTGCGTACGGAGAGTCGCTGGGCGGCGCGTAGAAGTCCTCGACCGGGAATCCCCAGAGTCTCTCGATCTCCGGAATCGACCGCTCCTCGGTGGGAGCGCCGAGCGCGTCGGCGATGCAGGCCGCTGCCAGCGAGCCGTGGATCCGGTCGACAAGGGTGGTCACACGGGTGGTCACTTCGGAACCTCTTCTTCGGACGGTGGGATGGGCTGGGAGGGCGACGGACGGCTTCGGGACAGGTACGAGCGGGCGCCGAGGCTTTCGACGCAGTGGCTGCCTGCCACAGCCGCGGCGGCAAGCGCCTCGGGAACCGAGGCGCCGGCCATGACGTGGCCGAGGAATGTGCCGTTGTGTGCGTCGCCGGCACCGGTGCTGTCGGCGACGACTGTCGGCACTCCTGGCTGGAACCATTCGGTCCCCGCCTGGACGGCCAGGGCACCGCGAGCGCCGTCTGTCACCACCGTGAGCTCGGGGCCACGGTCGGCGATGAGCCTCGCGAGACCGTGAAGACCCTCGGCAGGTGAGTCGGGGAACGCCTTCGTGTTGGAGAAGACGACCGACGCCTTCGCGGCGAGGTCGAGCGCGCTTCGGGGGTCGCGGCCGAACGCGCTGCGTTCGAGGTCGACCACCAGCCGCGCCCCCGCTGCCAGCACCAGGTCGGCGACCCGGTGCGCCCACACGAGGTCGTCGGCGAGGACGTAGACATGGCCCGACGCTTCCAGCGACGCCACGTCTATTTCCTCGACCAGAGGGACCTTCACCCCGGTATCGGCGCCGACGAGGGCCTTCTCGCCAGTCGAATCGAGCTGCACGTAGCACTGGAACGTCCTGGCGCCCGGCACGCTGCGCGAAGGACCGACGTCGACGCCGAGGGCCGTCAGGCCGTCAAGGATCTCGAGGCCGTCGGGGTCCGACCCGAGCCGGGTCTGGTACAAGGTCCGCGCTCCAGCGGCGGCCGCGGCTGCCGCGAAGCTCGCTGCCATGCCGCCCCCGAACACTCCGAGCAATTCGCCGATCGCCTTCTGGTCGGCTCCCGGGAAGAAGGGGACGGACACGTAGGTGTCGACGCTGAGGTCGCCGATGGCGAACAGGTCCCAGGCGCTCATGTCTGCGCTCCTCGCGGCGACCGGGTGGCGGCGAGGAAGCGGTTGAACAGGACGCTGACCACCAGGATCGCGCCGAGAATGCCCACCTGGATGGAGTTGCCCACCCCGGCGAGCTGGAGGCCGGTGTTGACCACCACGACCAGCAGCACACCCAGCAACACCCCGGAGAGATGGCCCTTCCCTCCGAAGATGTCGATGCCGCCGAGGACCGCGATGGTGATCGCCTGCAGTTCGAGCCCGACTCCGGCGGACGGACGGGCCGTCAGCAACCACGAGTTGGTGACCACGGCGCCTGTCGCCGCCAGCACGCCCGCGATGACGTACAGCCTGATCCTGAGAGACCGCACGTCGACCCCGACGAGGTCGGCGGCGCGTTCGCTGGTGCCGGTCTGGTAGATCTGCTGGCCGCCGCGCGTCCGGCGCATCGCCCACATGGCGAAGACGAAGGCCGGTAGCAGGACGAACAGGACCTGGATCGGGATCCCGAGGAGGGCGCCCTGTCCGAGGTACCTGAAGCCAGCGACGTCGAAGCCGCCGAACTGCATGCCGCCGGTGAACACGTTCGCCAGCGAGCCGTACAGGTAGAGCGTGCTGAGCGTCGCGATCAGTGGAGGGATGCCCACCACGCTGACGAGCAGGCCGTTGACCAGGCCGAGGACCGCTCCGCACGTCAGCGCCAACGCGGCCGCCGCCCACGGGTTCCAGCCGAGCCCTTCGGTCAGCCATCCCATGAAGACCCCGGACAGGCTGAGCATCGCGCCGATCGACAGGTCGATGCCGCCGCCACCGCCGAGGATGACAATCGCCTGGCCGAGGGCGAGCAGCCCGATCACCGCGCCGTACTGCGTCATCGAGAGCAGGTTGTCGACCTGCAGGAAGTAGGGCGAGAGGGCACTCATGATGGCCGCGACCACCACGATCACGATCGAGAGGAAGATCCGCCGATCGCCCAGGACGTTGGTGAGCCTCACGCTAGTGCTCCTTGCTTGCGAGTGATGACCCGGTTGGTCACGACATCCACCGCCACCGCCAAGGCGACGGCGGCACCCACCATGGCGCCGCTCCACAGCGACGGCACGCCGGCGAGCACGATGCCCTTCTGCAGGACGGCGATGAACAGCAGCCCGCCCAGCGTGCGGATCACGCCCCCCTGACCGCCCAGGATGCTGGTGCCGCCGACGACGACGGCGGCGACCGCCGCTATCGACATGTCGGCGCCGCTGTTGGCCTGGATCACTCCCACCCTGCCCACGTACAGCATGGCCGCCACCGACACCAGCGCCCCGAGCACGAGGTAGGTGAAGAAGGTGACTCGGCCGGCGGGCACCCCGAGCAACCGGGCGCCTACCGAGTCGTTCCCGACCGCGTAGATGTGCCTGCCGAACCTTCGCATGCGCAGGACGTAGGCGAGCACCGCGTAGATCAGCAGGATGGGAAACACGAGCAGGGGGATGCCGGCGACGGGCTGGGCGCTGAGGAGGGGCAGGACCGGGCCGCCGAACCTGTCGCGGCTGTTCCAGAGCACGAAGAGGACCGTCTGGTAGACCGCTGACATGCCGAGGGTGGCGATGATCGGGGCCACCCCTCCGAACACGACGATGCCGCCGTTGAAGGCGCCCATCAGTACCCCGCACACCAGGGCCAGCGCCACCACGAGCCATGAGTCGACGCCGGAACTCATCGCCGTCGCCACCACCCAGGCGATGACACCCATCATCGGGCCCACCGAGACGTCGATGCCGCCGAGCAGGATGACGAGCGTCATCCCCGCGGCGAGCAACGCGAGGTCGGCGCTGTTCACGATGAGGTCGGTGATGTTTCCGGCGGTCCAGAACTGGTCGCTCAGCACACTGAAGACGAGAAGCTCGCCGATCAGCAGCACGGGCATGAGCCCGTTCCGCAGGAGGCGCACGATCCTGTTGGTGCCGTGAGCAAAGGTGTCCACTGTCATGCCGACCTCTCAGTCGAATCGACGCCGAGGGTCGCCCTGAGGACGGCGTCCTCGTTGCGATCGGCGCCCACGAGGTTCGCCTGCACGCGGCCGGAGCGCATGACGACGATGCGGTCGGAGATCGCGAGGAGCTCGGGCAGTTCGCTGGAGATGACCAGGATCCCGATGCCCTGGTCGGCGAGGCCGAGGATCCGGGCATGGATCTCCGCCTTGGTGCCCACGTCGATGCCACGGGTCGGCTCGTCGAGGACGAGGAGGTCGGGTTCCGTGACGAGCCAGCGCGCGTACAGCACCTTCTGCTGGTGGCCGCCCGACAGCCCGGTGACCGGGAACGCGGGGCTGGGCGCCTTGATCCGGAGGCTCTTGATGCCTTCCGTCACGATGGTGGCCAGTCGGCGCCGGTCGAGCCTGCCGACGGCGTTGCTCATTCGACGCAGCATCGCGGCGACGATGTTGTCGCCGGTGGTCATGTCGGGGAAGATCCCCTGGGTCTTGCGGTCCTCGGGCAGGTAGGCCACGCCGCTGCGGATCGCGTCCCGGGGCGATGTGGGCGCGTAGCGCGCGCCCTTGAGGGTCATGGTCCCCGAGTCGGGTCGGGTGTCGCCGAACAGTGTCAGGGCGAGTTCGGTACGGCCGGAGCCGACGAGCCCGTACAGTCCGACGATCTCACCGGCCGCGACATCGAGGTCGACGTCCTCGTAGTTGCCGGCCTGGGACAGTCCCCTGACGCTGATGAGTTCGGCGCCGCCGTGGTCATGGCCTCGAGCCACCACTTCGGCGACAGCACGACCGCTCATAAGTTGGATGATCGAGTCGTGGTCGGCCTTGCCCGCCGGCAGGTCTCCTGCCAGCGCGCCGTCCTTGAGCACCACCACCCGGTCCGCCACCCGCGGCAGTTCGTCGAAGCGGTGCGTGATGTAGAGGATGGTGACGCCCTTGGCGGCCAGGCGATCGACGATGCCGAACAGCCGCTCGGCCTCGTTGGCGGTGAGAATCGATGTCGGCTCATCGAGGATCAGCACCTTGCACTTGACGTGCACTGCCCGTGCGATTAGGGCCATCTGCTGCTCGGCGAGGCTCAGCGATCCCATCGGCCTCCCCAGCAGGCCGGGATCGAGATCGAGTTCCGCGAAGGCGTCGCGGGCGGCCTCGCGCATGCGGGCCCAGGCGAGATCACCCGTCCGGGTCACGAGCTCGCGTCCCACGAACACGTTCTCCAGGACGCTCAGGTGCTCGAAGAAGGAAGGCTC
>JAEWIK010000358.1 GCA_023387135.1 Actinomycetes bacterium
CCGACGGACGCGTCAAGCAGGCGATTGACTCCCTGCGTCAGGCCGGCGAACTCTGCTGGTCAAAAGAGTGTGACAAGAGAGGTTGACAACTCAGTCAAGTCATGGTTGTATTAACCCATCGGCGCCCCCCCACATAGCGTCGGATGAGTACACCTCAACGATCGGTGCTTGCACCTGGGCCACCCCTCCCGTGCCCGGCTGCAAGCACCGATCACCGTTTCCGGGGGAGTTCGCGACACTCGCCGCGACTCTTGGGCGGCGCGGTCTTCACTGCCGGCCCGGATGCGGCTACGCTCCTGCTGACAACTGAGGTCCTGACGCCCGCAGCCTTGCGTGACTTGCATCGGCTGTGTAGGCTATCGCTTTGCCCATTGCCATCGACGACCCGTGACTTTGACGCGGGCCGTTCTGCGTGCAACGAACCGGCAACGCGCCGGGTTTCTGGAAGGACTCCACCTTGGCCGTCTCGCGCACTGCGTCGAAGAACACCAATGTCGTCTCACCTAGCGGTCGGATCTCCTTCGCCAAGATCCACGAACCGCTCGAGGTTCCCAACCTGCTGGATCTCCAGATCGAATCCTTCGACTGGCTCGTCGGCAACGAAGCCTGGCGTAACCGGGTAGCCGACGCGCAGTCCGCAGGTCGTACCGACATCAACACCAAGTCCGGCCTGGAGGAGATCTTCGAGGAGATCTCGCCGATCGAGGACCTGTCGCAGACGATGTCCCTGTCGTTCAGGGACAACAGGTTCGAGGAGCCGAAGCACTCGGTGGAGGAGTGCAAGGACCGCGACGTCACCTACGCCGCGCCGCTCTTCGTCACCGCCGAGTTCATGAACAACGACACCGGCGAGATCAAGAGCCAGACGGTGTTCATGGGCGACTTCCCGCTGATGACCGACAAGGGCACGTTCATCATCAACGGCACCGAGCGCGTGGTCGTCAGCCAGCTCGTGAGGTCTCCCGGCGTCTACTTCGAGCAGACCCCCGACAAGACCTCCGACAAGGACATCTTCACCTGCAAGATCATCCCGAGCCGCGGCGCCTGGCTGGAGTTCGAGATCGACAAGCGCGACATGGTCGGCGTCCGTCTCGACCGCAAGCGCAAGCAGAACGTCACCGTGCTGCTGAAGGCCCTGGGCTGGACCAACGAGCAGATCCTCGAGGAGTTCGGCGAGTACGAGTCGATGCGGCTGACCCTGGAGAAGGATCACACAGCCAACACCGACGACGCGCTGCTCGACATCTACCGCAAGCTCCGTCCTGGCGAGCCGCCGACGCGTGAGGCCGCCCAGCAGATGCTGGAGAACTACTACTTCAACCCGAAGCGGTACGACCTGGCGAAGGTTGGTCGGTACAAGATCAACAAGAAGCTCGGCGTCGGCCTGCCGTTCGACACCCAGGTGCTGACCCTGGACGACATCATCGCCGCCATCCGCTACGTCGTGGCGCTGCACGAGGGCCGCACCGAACTGGGCGACCTCGTCGTCGAGACCGATGACATCGACCACTTCGGCAACCGCCGCCTGCGCACCGTCGGCGAGCTGATCCAGAACCAGCTCCGCATCGGCCTGGGCAGGCTCGAGCGCACAGTCCGCGACAGGATGACCACCCAGGACATCGAGGCGATCACGCCGCAGACCCTGATCAACATCCGTCCGGTCTCGGCCGCGCTGAAGGAGTTCTTCGGCACGTCGCAGCTCTCGCAGTTCATGGACCAGACCAACCCTGTCGCCGGCCTCACCCACAAGCGCCGGCTGTCCGCGCTGGGCCCCGGTGGCCTCTCGCGCGACCGCGCCGGCATGGAGGTCCGCGACGTCCACCCGTCCCACTACGGCCGCATGTGCCCGATCGAGACCCCTGAAGGCCCGAACATCGGCCTGATCGGCTCGCTCGCGTCCTTCGCCAGGGTGAACGCGTTCGGCTTCATCGAGACCCCCTACCGCAAGGTTGTGGACGGCAGGGTGACCGAGCAGATCGACTACCTGACCGCCGACGAGGAGGACAGGTACGTCATCGCGCAGGCCAACGCCAAGCTCGACGACCAGGGTCACTTCACCGAGCCCCGGGTGCTCGTGCGCCTCAAGCACGGCGACGCCGACGAAGTCCTGCCGGGCGACGTCCACTACATGGATGTCTCCCCGCGCCAGATGGTGTCGGTCGCGACGGCGCTGATCCCGTTCCTCGAGCACGACGACGCCTCCCGGGCGTTGATGGGCGCCAACATGCAGCGCCAGGCGGTGCCGCTGATCCGTAACGAGGCCCCGTTCGTGGGCACCGGCATGGAGTACCGCGGCGCCGTCGACGCCGGCGACGTCACGGTGGCCTCCAAGCCCGGTGTGGTCACCTCGGTGAGCGCCGACCTGATCGAGATCGCCAACGACGACGGCACGTACACCACTCACAGGCTGTCGAAGTTCACGCGCTCCAACCAGGCGACCTGCATCAACCAGCGTCCGCTGGTGAACCCGGGCGACCGGGTCGACGTCAGGACGCCGCTCGCCGACGGTGCCTGCACCGACGGTGGCGAGATGGCGCTCGGCCGCAACCTGCTCGTGGCGTTCATGCCGTGGGAGGGCCACAACTACGAGGACGCGATCATCCTCAGCCAGCGGCTCGTCCAGGACGACGTGCTCACCTCGATCCACATCGAGGAGCACGAGATCGACGCCCGCGACACCAAGCTCGGTGCCGAGGAGATCACCCGCGACATCCCGAACATCGGTGAGGACATGCTGGCCGACCTCGATGAGCGGGGCATCATCAGGATCGGTGCCGAGGTCGGCACCGGCGACATCCTGGTCGGCAAGGTCACCCCGAAGGGCGAGACCGAGCTCACGCCCGAGGAGCGGCTGCTGCGTGCGATCTTCGGCGAGAAGGCGCGCGAGGTCCGCGACACCTCGATGAAGGTGCCCCACGGCGAGACCGGCACCGTCATCGGCGTCAAGGTCTTCGACCGCGAAGAGGGCGACGAGTTGCCCCCGGGCGTCAACCAGCTGGTGCGCGTCTACGTGGCCAACAAGCGCAAGATCACCGACGGTGACAAGCTCGCCGGCCGCCACGGCAACAAGGGTGTTATTTCCCGCATCCTGCCGGTGGAGGACATGCCGTTCCTGGAGGACGGCACCCCGGTCGACGTCATCCTCAACCCGCACGGTGTGCCGCGTCGTATGAACCTCGGCCAGATCCTCGAGCTGCACCTCGGCTGGGCCGCCTCGCGCGGCTGGAAGATCGAGGGCAACCCGGAGTGGGCCAAGGAGATCGCGGTCGACGCGCACGAGGCCCCCG
>JAEWIK010000406.1 GCA_023387135.1 Actinomycetes bacterium
GCTCGCGGTTGAAGGCCTCACGAAGACGTACGGCGAGGGCGAGGCGGCGAACCACGTCCTGAAGGGGGTCGACGTCACGCTCGCGGCGGGCCGGATCGGCGCCCTGCTGGGCCCGTCGGGCTCGGGAAAGTCCACGCTGATGAACATCATCGGCGGTGTCGATCGTGCCGACGCCGGCACCGTCACTGTCGCCGGCTCCGAGATCGGCTCCCTGAGCGACGCCGGGCTCACCGACTACCGCCGCGCGAGCGTCGCCTTCGTGTTCCAGTTCTACAACCTGCTGCCCCAGCTCACGGTCGCCGAGAACATCGAGGTGGTCGCCCACCTGGCCTCCTCCCCGCTCCCGATCGGCGAACTGCTCGACGCGGTGGGGCTGGCCGGCAAGGAACGCAGCTTCCCGCGGCAACTGTCGGGCGGTGAACAGCAGCGAGTGGCGATCGCCCGCGCCATCGTCAAGAACCCTGCGCTGCTGCTGTGCGACGAACCGACCGGGGCGCTCGACTTCGAGACGGCCCGCGGGGTGCTCGGCCTGCTGCAACGGATCAACAGCGACTACGGGACGACCATCATGATGGTGACCCACAACACCGCCATCGGTGCCATGGCCGACGTGGTGTACCGGCTGCGGGACGGCCGCGTCGTCGAGACTGTCACCAACGAGCAGACCGTGCCCGCCGAGCGGATCGAGTGGTGATGGTCCTGCTGCGCAAGGCGCTCCGCACGATGGCGGAGCACAAGGGCCGCTATCTCGGCTCCGTGGCGTTGCTTCTGATCGGTTCCATGATGTTCGTCCTCATGGTGTCGACGTCGGCCAATCTCGACCTGACCTTCCGCTCGTTCGCCGAGCGCAACGCCTTGTCGGACGCCGAGTTCTCGACCGGCAGCGAACTCGACACCGTGGCAGTCGGCGAGGCCCTGTCGGCGGACGTCGAGGCCGGCGGGGTCGCCGATGTCGACGCGGGACCGGGCAGGACGCTGCGCGTCTTCAGGCTCATGGACCGGGTGAACGTCCCCGCCGCGTCGTCGGGCAGGCTGCCCGGGCCGTCCGAGATCCTGCTGGACGAGCTGTTCGCCACGACCAACGGCTACCCGATCGGGAGCTCGATCACACTGGCCGGCAAGGCCTACACGGTCTCCGGCTACGGCTACCTGCCGAACTTCATCTACGTCATGAGGTCGAAGGACGAGCTGATCCGCGACCCGGCAGCGTTCGGCATCGGCGTCCTCGCGCAGGCCGACTTCGACACGCTGCCCGGCCACGCCCGGGTCTACGCGCTGCGGTTCCACGACCGCGACGGCCTGCAGGCGCAGGAGACCGCGGCCAGGAGCGCCCTGCGGGCCGACGGCGTCCACCTCGTCAACTGGCAGAACACGGCGCGAAAGACGAACGTGTCCTACGTCCCGATGGAGGTGGACGTGCTGTCCACCATGAGCCGTGCCGTCCCGGGGGCCATCCTGGTGCTCGTCTGCCTGCTGCTCGGCATGCTGCTGTGGCGGGTGGTGCGTGCGGAGGCCGCCCAACTCGGTGCCCTGGCGGCCTTCGGCTACCGGCTGCGTGCCCTGCAGCTGCACTACCTCACCTTCCCGCTCGTGGTGGCGGTGACGGGGGGTGTGCTCGGTGTCCTCGCCGGGGTCGGGCGCACTCCGCTCATGGTGGACTTCATGCTGACCGCCCTACCCATGCCGGCGCTCGGTGTCGCCTTCGACCCGTGGACGGTGATCGGCGCGGCGCTCGTCCCCGTCCTTGTGCTGTGCGGGGTGACCTGGCTGGTGGTGCGGCGGGTGCTCAGGGCCCGTCCTGCCGACCTCATGAAGGGCAGCGCCGACACCCGCGGCCCGAACCGGCTCGAGCGCGGACTCCGCCTCGACAGGCTGCCTTTCACCGCGAAGTTCCAGGTCCGCGAACAGGTGCGCAGCATCTCCCGCAGCGTGTTCCTGCTGCTGGGCGTCGTCGCGGCGACCATGCTCACGCTCTACGGCCTCACCATGAAGAGCTCGGTCGACTACATGCTCAACGACGGCATCCGCGACCTGTACAACCTGAGGTACGAGTACGTGTTCAACGAGCCCAGGCAGGGGGAACCACCCGCCGGGACCGAACAGTTCAGCGCCGCCTACGTGAGCCTCGCTGACGACGAGGAGACGACCTTCTACGTCACGGGGATCCTGCCCGACACCCAGCGGATGCGGCTGCGAGCGCCGTCAGGGCAGCCGTTGACGGGCGCCCAGAACACGCTGACGGCACCGCTGGCAGGCAGGCTGGGCGTCGGCATCGGCGACTCCCTCACGGTGATCGACACCGACGACGGCACCCGGCACAGCTTCGTCATCGAGGCGCTGGCCGACACCTACGCCGGAGGCTTCCTCTTCGTGCCGCTGGACAGGTTCAACACCGAGTTCGGCTACCCGGACGGGAGCTTCCTCGGCGTCTGGAGCGACGAGCAACTGTCCTTCGCACCCGGCGAGGTCGCGAGCACCAAGTCGCTGGACTCGATAGTGCAGGCGTTCGGGTCGCTCCTCGACCAGATGGGGCCCATGATCTACGGGTTGATCGCCGCGGCCCTGGTCGTCGGGCTGATAGTGATCTACATCGTCACGGGGCTGGTGGTGGACGAGAACCGCACGACGATCTCGCTCATGAAGGTGTTCGGGTACTCCCCGCGCAGCATCAACAGGCTGACCCTCGACGCCAACACCCTGCTCGTCGTGCTGGGCTACCTGCTCGGCATCCCGGCGCTGCTCGGGACTGTGAACGTCTTCTACGGGTCGCTGACCCAGAGCCTCCAGCTCGTCCTGCCCGTCCGGCTGGACGTGGGGTACATGGTGGTCGGGCTCGTCGTGATCCTGGCCGCCTACGAACTCGCCAAGCTGCTGTGTCGCCGCAAGGTGGCGGCGGTCCCGATGAGCGAGGCGATCAAGGCAGGCACCGAGTAGCCGGACGGTGCCGCCAGCGGGGCGCGGTCCGACCGGCGTCCTGCTAGCGCACCTGGCTGGAGGGCGCCGTCCAGGTGTTGCACTGGGCGATGCTGGTCTGGGAGAGGCCCTTGTTGAACCAGCGCGTGCGAGCCTCGCTCGACCCGTGGTCGCCCACGTAGCCGGGCTTGCCGGAGAGGACGTCGTCGCCGATGTTGGCGATGACAGTCTGCAGTCCATCGATGTTCGAGTTGGTCATGCCGCTGGCCTGGGCGACCGACTGCAGGAACTGGCCCGCGAGGCAGTCAGCCTGCTGCTCGGCGCGCCGGGAGAGGTCTGACTTCTCCTTCTCGTCGGAGGCCTGCTGCTCGAAGGCGATGTTCGAGACGAGGATGCCCGTCCGGGCCTGGATGGCGTGCCCGAACTCGTGACCGATCACCGTGTCCGGCATGAACGGGATGCGCGCGACGTCGGCGGGGAAGATCCTGTACAGCGGCTTGGCGTAGTAGACGCGCTGGTCGCCCGCGCAGTAGATGGCGTTCACGTCGTCCTGCTCGCCGCAGGCGGTGGTGATGGGCTGGTTGTACACGGTCACCGGGGGCCTGGGCATCTCGAAGCCCGCCGCCTCGAGCGGCCGGTGCCACACTGTCCACAGGCAGGCGGTGAGGTTGTTGAGGTGGTCCTCGAGTTCGGCGACGCTGGCGTTGACGGCGTCCACCTCGGTCAACGCGCAGTTCGTCGGCACGGTCACCGACTCGGCGTAGACGGCGTTGTTCACCAGCCACTGCTCGGCCTCGTCGTAGGTGCGCGGCATGGGCAGGTCGGGCGGGTTGAAGTCGGGCGGAGGAACCTCCTCCGGCGGGGCAGTGGGGTCGCCGGAGGCGCCGGGGACGGGTTGTGCCACCTCGTCGCCCTGCAGGTAGTTGCCGAGGCTGATGAAGAAGAAGCCGACGGCGAGCACCGCCACGACGCCGAGCAACAGCAGTTTCAGAGCGCCACTCTTGCGCGGCGGACGATTCGGGCCCTGCGGGTATTGCTGCACGGGGAATTGCTGGCCCGGGTATTGCTGCGGCCATTGTGCCGGCGGACGATTCCAGTTCGTCTGCTGCCATTGCTGCGGCGGCTGTTGCGGCCAGCCTCGCCCCGGCTGCTGACCCCACTGTTGCTGCGTCACGCGGCAACTCTAGGGGCGACACGGACGATTCTTCACGCCCCCCAAGGTCGCATTTCTGCCTCTGCCCCGTGCGATCTTCGGTGATTCCCCTGCACCGGGTGCGGCATTAGGCTGACGCCGAGCCCGGCCGGGCGATTACCCGAGGGGTGAGGAAAGGGTGCCGTGAAGAGACTGACGTCCCACGCGCTGAGGTTGCTGCTGACGCTCGTCGCCGGACTGGGTGTCTGGGCCGTCGCGGCGGCTCCCGCCCACGCCGCCGAGGCGGTGAAGACCTACGCGGTCAACGCGACCATCGACCCCGACGGCACGCTGCATGTGGTGGCCACCATCACCTTCGACACGCCCCCGGCCCAGTTCACGCAGGTCATGGACACCGCCGTCCGCACGACCGACAGCCGTGAGTACAGGTTCGCCATCAGCGACGTGCGCGCCACCTCCGGTGGAACCGACCTCGGCGCCCAGGTCGCGACTGCCGACAGGTCGACCACCGTCACGGTGCCGACGGCGTCGGCGACCGGCCCTGTCGAACTCAGCTACGTCGTGAAGGGCGCCGCCATGGCGTCCGGCGACGGGGGGACCGTCGTCACCTGGCCGCTCGTGCAGGGGCTCAGCGTCCCCGTCCAGACGTTCGACGCCACCGTCGTGGCGGGCGGCCCCGGCCAGTTCACGATGATCGACTGCGCCGCGGGCGACCCCGCGGCCCCGTCCGCCTGCACCTTCTACGGGGGCGGCACGCACGACAACCCGCAGCCGGTGTTCCACCACGAGGCGCTGGCGCCCGGGCAGTTCGTCGAGGCGACGCTCCGCTTCCCCGCCGGCGTCGTGGCGGTCAACGAGGACCTTCGCACGCTGTGGACGATGGAGCGGGCGTTCTCCGTCGGCCCGCTCGAACTCGGGATCGCGCTCGCGCTTCTCGTGCTGGGCGGGCTCGCCCTGTGGGCGGCGCATCGGCGCTTCGGCTCGGACGTCGCGGGCGCGGCGACGCCCACGCGGATCGCCGAGTTCGCCCCCGTCGGCGCGGGGGAGAGCGAGTTCAGGGTGATCGACGACGTCCGCCCCGGCCAGGTGGGGACTGTCCTCGACGAGCACGTCGACCCCGTCGACATCACGGCGACCCTGCTCGACCTCGCCGTGCGCGGCCACCTGCGTCTCGAGGAGCTCGACCGTCCCAACAGCCATGCCGTCTCCGACTGGTCGTTCGTCCGCAAGGGCAGCACCGAACCGCTGGCGGCGTACGAGCAGACGCTGCTGGACGCCGTCGCACCCGCGGACTCGGCGCCCGTGACGGTGTCGCAGCTCGGCACCGCCGTCGCGCCGGTGATCCCCAAGGTCCAGTCACAGCTCTACGACGACGTCGTGCAGCGCGGCTGGTTCGCCAGGCGACCCGACACCACGCGCAACCTGTGGACCAGGCTCGGGTGGGCGGCGGTCGCCGTGGCCTTGATCGTGACCATCGTGCTGGCGGCCTTCACCACGTTCGGCCTGATCGGCATCGCCCTGCTCGTGCTCGCGTTGGGGACCCTCTTCGTCGCGGCGGAGATGCCCGCGCGGACGGCGGCCGGGACGAGCGTGCTGAACGGCCTGCAGGCGCTCAGCGGCGCGTTGCTGACCCAGCCCACCACCCAGCTGCCGAAGGGCAGGGAGTACGACGAGCTGTCGAAGATCCTGCCCTACGCCGTCGTGCTCGGCGGGAGCGACAGGTGGCTGCAGGCGCTGGCAGACTCCGACATCGACGCGGACGGCGACGGCAGCGACCTGAGCTGGTACCACGCCCCGTCCGACTGGAAGCTCGCCGACCTGCCCGCCAGCATCAGGAACTTCATCACCACGACCCAGGGCACGCTCTTCAGCCGCTGACCGGAGTGGCCGGCGACCACTCCGGCTTCGCGGCGTGCGTTCCAGGAAACCTGGAGTTCCTAGACCTCCAGGCCCGGGTAGAGCGGGTGAGCGCCGAGCAACTCGGCGGCGGCAGCCTTGGTGGCGTCGGCGACCCCGTCCGCTATGGCGTACTTCGCCTTGCCGGGAGCGCCGGTGCTGGTGGCGAGCGGTGTCGTCGCCTTGAGGACGCCGGTGATCAGGTCGGCCACCCTGTCGAAGTCGTCGGCGCCGAAGCCGCGCGAGGTCAGGGCGGGAGTGCCGATCCTGACGCCGGAGGTGTACCAGGCGCCGTTCGGGTCGTTCGGCACCGAGTTGCGGTTGGTGACGATGCCCGAGTCGAGCAGCGCCGACTCGGCCTGGCGTCCGGTCAGGCCGAAGGAGCTCACGTCCATGAGGACGAGGTGGTTGTCGGTGCCGTCGGTGACCAGCTTGACCCCGCGGCTCATCAGCCCTTCGGCGAGCGCCTTGGCGTTGTCGGCGATCGCCTGGGCGTAGGTGGTGAAGGACGGCTGCCGGGCCTCGGCGAGGGCGACGGCCTTGGCGGCCATGACGTGCCCGAGCGGGCCGCCGAGCACCATCGGGCAGCCGCGGTCGACGGCGTCGGCGTACTCCGACGTGCACAGGACCATGCCGCCGCGCGGGCCGCGCAGCGACTTGTGGGTGGTGGTCGCGACGACGTGGGCGTAGGGGACGGGATCCTCCTCGCCGGTGAAGACCTTGCCCGCCACCAGGCCGGCGAAGTGGGCCATGTCGACGAACAGGGTGGCGCCCACCGCGTCGGCGATCTCGCGCATCTTCGCGAAGTTCACCCGGCGCGGGTAGGCGGAGTAGCCGGCGACGAGGATGAGCGGCTTGAACTCGCGCGCGTCGGCGAGGAGCTTGTCGTAGTCGATGAGCCCGGTGACGGGGTCGGTGCCGTACGAGTGCTGCCTGAACATCTTGCCCGAGATGTTGTGCCGGAAGCCGTGGGTGAGGTGGCCGCCGGCGTCCAGGCTCATGCCCATGACGCGCTGCTGGTTGAAGGTCGCGCGCAGCGCCTCCCAGTCCTCTTCGCTGAGGTCGTTGACGGTCTTGGCGCCCAGGCGCTCCAGCGTGGGGGACTCGATCCTGTGCGACAGGATCGCCCAGTAGGCGACGAGGTTGGCGTCGATGCCCGAGTGCGGCTGGACGTAGGCGTGCTCGGCTCCGAAGAGCTCCCGGGCGTGCTCGGCGGCGACCGACTCGACTGTGTCGATGTTCTGGCAGCCCGCGTAGAACCTGTGCCCGATCGTGCCCTCGGCGTACTTGTCGGAGAGCCAGGTGCCCATCGTCATCAGGACGGGAAGCGACGCGTAGTTCTCGCTCGCTATCAGCTTCAGCGAGGCCCGCTGGTCGGCGAGCTCGGCGCGGGTGGCGTCGGCGACCCTCGGTTCGACCGACTCGATGATCCCGAGGGCCTGGCCGTAGATGGACGAGGCCCGGGCCGCCAGCGAGTTCTCCCCCGACGCCACCGAGGGCGAGGAAGTGGCTGGCGCGCCTTGCGCGGAGTAGCTGGTGGACGTGGTCGCGGCGGGGTCGCTCACTCGGGCTCCTTCTCAGGCGGTCTGCTCGACGCGCTCAATCTACCGCCGCCGACTGACTGCAGCCGCTCGGCATAGATCCCCAGACCGAGCAGCATGCCGCCAGCGCCGACCAGCGCGATCAGCCAGGGCACCCAGTCGATGCTGCCCCGGCGGGCGACGAACACGAGCACGATGGCGAGGCCGAGGTCGGCGATCCCCGTGACCATCACCGGCCGCCACAGGCTGCGCGCGCCCAGCAGCAGGAAGCCGAGCGCCAGCACGAGGACGAGGATCGCCCGCCAGGTCTGCGGATCGGTGAGGATGGCGAGGGTGGAAGGGGCGAGCGTCGCCAGCGTCCCGGGCACCAGCAGGTGGCTGGGCTCGGTGAAGCCGTTGGGCCAGGACTTCGCCTGGTGGCGGTCCGGATCGTGGACCGAGGCCCGCCAGACCAGCAGCCCGCAGGCGAACAACACCAGCCCGAGCGGCAGGGCGTGGAACTCGACCCGCAGCAGCCGCAGCGACCAGCCGGCGACGCCGACGCCTGCCGCCGCGACCCAGCACAGCCAGGCCGGCGGCAGCACGAGCCTGTCCCGCAGCCGCAGCACAGTCGACCAGAGCGCCAGCGCGAGCAAGCCGAGGCAGGCGAGCCAGAGCGTCCACACCACCGGCCAGCCGAAAGCCGGCGGGGTGAAGTCGGTGAGCGACGGGGGCGCCGGGGCTCCCAGCCAGATGGTGATGACGAGGACGGCGGCGGCGACCAGGAGCGCCGGAGCGAACCGCCACGAGGCAGTGAGCCGATGCCTCGGCGTCCCCGCCGTCGCCCAGTGCACGACCTGGCCGGCCCAGCCGTAGAAGACCACCGCCGCCGCCGAGACCCCGACGACGGCGAAGAAGACGGCGTCAGGGCTGCCCGCCAGGCCCGCCACGATCCGGGCGAGACCTTCATTGCCGCTGCCCGACGGGCCGTCGAAGAGGAACCTGGCGGCCCAGGCGGACAGGACGACGGGCGCGATGCCCGCGACGGCGATCCCCGAGCCCGCGATGGCCAGCAGGGGCGGTGGAGTCGCCGCCCGGCGGTGCAGCCAGCCGGCCGCCACCGACACGGCCAGGGCCGTGACGGCGAGGGCGAGCGAGCGCGCCACGACGTCCCTTCCCGTCAACGCGAGCACGAGCGTGGGCAGCAGCGCGAGCTGCAGTCCCGTGAGCGGGAGCGGCCACCACGTCCTGTCGCGGAGCAGCAGGACGATGCCGGTGACGACGCCGGCGAGCGCGACAGGCAGCGTGTACCACTCGACGACCGACACCTCGGCCAGCACGAGCGCGCTCCACAGCACGCCCGAGAACGCCAGGGCCGCCAGCCACCAGACGCGGTGCCGGTCGGGCTGGAGCGCCACCACGGCCGCCCCCACGCCGAGGATGGCGCACACGACGAGGGTGGTCCCCGGGCCCGTGGCGGCCCGCGCGAGGCTCAGCAGCACCGTGATGACGGCCGTCACGAGGGCCGACACCTCCAGCGCGAGCCGGATCTCCCGGGCGAGCCCGGCGTCCATCCCCCTGCCGGTCAGGGAGCGGCTCCACGGCGCCGCCGCGACAGCTATCAGGGCGGCGGCCGTCGCCGTCACGGGCAGCAGGTACGGGGAACCGGACCCGGGGATCAGCATGGCGCCAGCGTTGATCACCACGACGCAGATCGTGGGCAGGAACGTCAGCGCGACACCCACCCGCAGCCAGCCCGGCACGACGCGCCGTCCGGTGGTGAAGACGAGAGCCTCGACCGCCAGCAGCGAGGTGGCGGCGGCACCCGTCCACCAGGTGCGCTCGACCAGGTCGAGACCGATCGAGAACGCCCAGGGGACGCAGGACACCCCGAGCACCGAGAACCAGTAGGCGGCCGGCACCCTGTCGAGGACGGCGATCGCCATCGCCGCCACGCTCGCCACGACAGCCACCAGGCCGGCGACCATGAACCAGTCCGCCGGCGTGCCGACGGGCGGGAACCACCACAGCGCGCAGCCGACCAGGACGAGGGCGTAGGCGTAGGGGACGGCGACGGCGGCGGGTCGCAGCAGCCGGTTCGCCGCCGGTCTCCAGGCGACCGCGAGCACGACAGCCACAGCGCCCACGGCGAGCGTGAGCGGGCGATCGGCCCAGGACAGCGTCACGGCGAGGACGAGCACCAGCCTGCCGCCCAGATCGAGGGCCGCCAGCGTCGGGGCAGGGGGCTTGCTCTCGCCCCGGGACGTCAGCCAGACGGCGCCACCGCACCCGGCGCCGAGGGCGAGCAGCAACCACACCTGCGCGGTGGCCGAGTGGACCGGCAGCAGCACCGCGCCGACCCCCGCCGCCACCGCGAACCACGCCCACAACGAGCCGCCGACGAACACCAGGCGCCCACCGGGGT
>JAEWIK010000404.1 GCA_023387135.1 Actinomycetes bacterium
GCCTTGAGGTCCAGCTGCGCCGCGACCGGGACGACGGCGACGGCGAGCTGCCTGTCGCCGGCGTCCACGACGAGGGTCTTGAAGATCCGCAGAGGATCGACACCGAGCGCGCGGGCCGCCTCGTCCCCGAAGTGCACGTTGCCCGGGTCGTGCTCGTACGGGTGGAGCGAGTAGGCGACGCCCGCCGCATCGAGCACGGCGGTGGCGGGAGTGGCAGCCATCAGACGAGCGCCCCCACGGCCCAGGTGAGGACGGGAGCGACGACGAGCGCGGGCAGCATGTCCCCGATCCTGATGTGCTTGATGGCGGCGAGCCTGAATCCGAGCCCGAGCAGGATCACGCCGCCGGTCGCGGTGAGCGAGTCGACCTGCGCCGCCGACATGAACTCGCCCAGCCAGAAGCCGAGCAGCGTGATGGCCCCCTGGATGACCGCCAGCGGGATGACCGATGCCAGCACGCCGATCCCCATGCTGGAGGCGAAGGCTATCGAGGCGAAGCCGTCCATGATCGCCTTGACGAAGAGCTGGTCGGCGCCGTTGCCGAGCCCGTCGGAGATCGAACCGAGGATGGTGAGCGGCCCCACGCAGAAGATGAGGGTGGCGGTGACTGCCGCCTCGATGAAGGACGCCTTGTCGGACTTCCTCGCGATCTTGCCGCGCAGCCAGGACGCGGCGCCGTCGAGCCTGTCCTCGAGCTTGATGCCCGCGCCCAGCAGGCCGCCCAGCAGCAGGGCGCCCAGCACTATCAGCAGCCTGGCCGACGCCCCGACCTCGGCCGCGAACGCGTCCGACATGCCGTCGGCGACCGACAGCCCGCCGATGACGAGGCTGAGCAGGCCGAGGCTCTGGGTGACGACGTCGCGGGTGCGCTGCGGCAGCCTGTGTCCGATCGCGAGCCCGATCAGGGACCCGACGGCGACGGTGATGACATTGAAGACGGTCCCCGCGCCGATGAACATGCCGCAAAGTCAACCACGCCCCCGACGATAAACTCGCCCCGTGCTCAGAATCCTCGACCTGCGTGGCACCACAGTCGACGCGTCAGTCACGCTGCCGCGCGCGGCCTTCGACGTGGAGGCCGCCGTCGAGCGCGTGCGGCCCATCGTGCAGGCAGTCGCCGAGCACGGGGAGACCGCCCTGCGTGAGTTCTCCGGCAGGTTCGACGGCGTGGTCCCCGCCGACTTCAGGGTGCCTGCCGACGAGCTGGCGAAGGCCGAGGCCGCCCTGGACCCCGAGCTCAGGGAGGCGCTGGTCGAGGCGATCAGGCGCCGGCGCGCCGTGGCGGAGAAGGAACTCGACCCGCCCGAGGTGAGGGTGGACCTGGCCCCCGGCGCCGTCGTGTCGCATCGCAGCGTGCCGGTCCGCCGGGTGGGCCTGTACGTCCCAGGCGGCCTGGCGCCGCTGGCCTCCAGCGTCCTCATGAACGTGGTGCCGGCCCAGGTGGCGGGAGTCGGTTCGATCGCCGTCAGCTCCCCGCCGCAGGCGGAGTTCGCCGGGCTGCCGCACCCGACCATCCTGGCGGTGTGCTCGTTGCTGGGGGTGGACGAGGTGTACGCGGTCGGCGGCGCCCAGGCGATCGCCATGTTCGCGCTCGGCGTCCCCGGCCTCTGCGAGCCGGTCGACCTCGTCACCGGCCCCGGCAACATCTACGTCGTCGCCGCCAAGCGCCTGCTGCGCGGCAGGGTGGGGATCGACTCCGAGGCCGGCCCCACCGAGATCGCCATCCTCGCCGACGCCACCGCCGACCCTGACTACGTCGCCGCAGACCTGATCTCGCAGGCCGAGCACGACCCGCTGGCGGCGGCGGTCCTCGTCACAGACTCCACGGAACTCGCCGACGCGGTGCAGGCGGCGCTCGTGCCGCAGGTCGCGGCCACCCGGCACAGCGAGCGCATCAGGAAGTCCCTGACCGGCGAGCAGTCGGCGATCGTGCTGGTCGACGACCTCGACGCCGGGCTGGTGGTCGTGGACGCCTACGGCGCCGAACACCTCGAGATCCACACCGCCGATGCGGCGGCCGTCGCGGCCAGGGTGCGCAACGCCGGCGCGATCTTCGTGGGGCAGTGGTCCCCGGTCTCGCTCGGCGACTACTCGGCGGGCAGCACCCACGTCCTGCCGACCGCGGGAGCGTCACGGCACTCCTCGGGCCTGAACGTGAAGAGCTTCCTGCGTGCCGTCCACGTCATCGACTACAGCCGGGACGCGCTGCTTGACCTAGCTGGCAAGGTGGAGGCCTTCGCCGCCGCCGAAGACCTGCCGGCGCACGGCAACGCCATCACTATCAGGAGGCAACAGAAGGTATGAAGCCGGAACCGACGCTCGACGACCTGCCGCTTCGCCCCGAGTTGGTGGGGGAGGAGCCTTACGGCGCCCCGCAGTTGGCCGACGTGGTGCAGCTCAATACCAACGAGAACCCCTACCCGCCCAGCCCCGCGGTCGCGGAGGACATGGCGCGCGCCGTCGCCGAGGCGGCGGGCGGGGTGAACCGCTATCCCGACAGGGAGGCGACTGCGTTGCGGGAGGCGCTCGCTTCCTACCTCGGCCACGGTCTCGACGCCTCAAGGGTCTGGGCCGCCAACGGTTCCAACGAGGTCATGACGCACGTGCTGGGCGCGTTCGCGGGCCCCGACAGGACTGTGCTGACCTTCGCGCCCACCTACTCGATGTATCCGGAGTACGCCCGCAACACCCACAGCCGCTACGTCGTGGTGCCGCGCAGCGGCGACTACACGGTGGACGCCGAGGTGGCGCTGCAGGCGATCGACGAGTTCGAGCCGTCGGTGGTGATCATCACCACCCCCAACAACCCGACAGGCACCACGACGCCGCTGGCCGTGACTAGGCAGATCCTCGAGGCCACCGACGCGATAGTGGTGGTCGACGAGGCGTACCAGGAGTTCTCGAAGGACCCCGGCCAGACGGCCCTCACGCTGCTGCCCGAGTTCGGCAACCTCGTGGTGGCGCGGACGATGAGCAAGGCCTTCGCCCTGGCGGGCGGAAGGGTGGGCTACCTCGCGGCGGCGCCCGCCATCGTCGACGCCTGCAGGATCGTGCGGCTGCCGTACCACCTGTCCTCGCAGACCCAGGCGATCGCCAGGGTCGCCCTCGCGCACGCCCCCGAGATGCTCGCCCAGGTCGACCAGTTGCGGCGGACGCGGGACGAGATGCTGCAGCGGCTCCCTCAACTGGGGGTCGAGGTGATCGACTCGGATGCCAACTTCTGCCTGTTCGGCCCGTTCGAGGACCGCCATGATGTCTGGCAGCGGATCCTCGACCGCGGCGTCCTCGTGCGCGAAGTGGGTCCGTCAGGCTGGTTGCGGGTGTCTGTCGGCACGCCGGAGCAGGTCGACGAGTTCTACAACGCCCTCGCCGGGGCGATCGAGGAGGGTAGCCGATGACGCGGACAGCCGTGCGGGAACGGACGACGAGCGAGTCCACGGTGAGGGTGGCACTCGACCTCGACGGCACCGGCGACTCGACGATCTCGACGGGCGTGGGCTTCTACGACCACATGCTCACGGCGCTGTCGAAGCACTCGCTGATCGACCTGGAGATCACCACCACCGGCGACCTCCACATCGACGGGCACCACTCCATCGAGGACACTGCCATCGTGCTCGGCCAGGCGTTCGCCGAAGCCCTCGGCGACAAGGCGGGCATCCGTCGCTACGCGGACGCCACGGTGCCGCTCGACGAGGCGCTCGCCCACTGCGTGGTCGACCTCGCGGGGCGCCCCTACGTCGTCCACACCGGCGAGCCCGAAGGCCAGCAGTACGTGGCGATCGGCGGTTCGGGCGTGCCCTTCCTCGGCTCGATGACGAGGCACGTCCTGGAGTCGTTCGCCCTCAACGCCGGGATCTGCCTGCACATGAGGGTGCTGGCCGGACGCGACCCGCACCACCTCGTCGAGGCGCAGTTCAAGGCGCTGGCGAGGGCGCTGCGCGACGCCGTGGCCCTCGACCCGCGGACGGCGGGGCGGATCCCCTCCACCAAGGGCGCCCTGTGACCCTGGTCGCTGTGCTCGACTACGGCTCGGGGAACGTCCATTCGGCGACCCGTGCGGTGGCGGCGGCGGGAGCCGAGGTCGTGCTCACCGCCGACCCCGACGTCTGCGCCAGCGCGGACGGCCTGGTCGTTCCCGGTGTCGGGGCCTTCGCGGCGTGCATGGCGGGGCTGGTGGCGGTGGACGGCCCGGCGATCATCGCCCGGCGGCTGCGCGAGTCCCGTCCCGTCCTGGGCATCTGCGTGGGACACCAGGTGCTGTTCGACCTCGGGATCGAGCACGGCACCCCCGCCGACGGGTTGCGACTCCTGCCGGGTGTCGTCGAGCGCCTCGATGCGCTGCCCCTGCCGCACATGGGGTGGAACACCGTCAGCCCGCCTGCCGGGTCGGTGATGTTCGCCGGCGTCGAGGACGAGAGGTTCTACTTCGTCCACTCCTACGCGGTCCGCGCGTTCGACGAGGGCCGCGCGGCGGTGACGTGGACCGAGCACGGCGGCGACAGGTTCGTGGCGGCCGTCGAGGACGGGATCCTGTGGAGCACCCAGTTCCATCCCGAGAAGTCGGGCGCCGCGGGCGCCAGGCTGTTGCGCAACTGGATAGGCACACTCGCAGGGAGAGACAGATGACGAAGCTCGAACTGCTGCCGGCGGTCGACGTGCAGGGC
>JAEWIK010000015.1 GCA_023387135.1 Actinomycetes bacterium
CGGGGGAGGCTCACTTGCCTGCCTCCTTCGCGTACTTGCCCGTGTAGACGGTCTGGTCGCCGATCACTATGACGTTCATGGCGTAGCCGTGGTTGTCGGTGTCCTCGGCCAGGGTCGAGGCGCTCACGTCCAGCATGAAGTCGATGGTCCTGAGCTTGTCGACGACGATGTCCTGGTCGATCGGGTCCTTGCTCCACAGCCTCAGGTCGCCGTGGAAGCCCACGGCGCTCGTACGGTTCTGCTTGCCCACCGGGTTCGCACCCGTGTTCAGCGCGAAGCCCGTCATGGTCACGCCTGGGGGAAGTTGGCCCTTCATGGCGGAGAAGATCGCCTGCCAGTCGAGATCGTTGCCCATGGCGTCGAAGCTGAACGAGCTGAGGTCGTCCCTATCCGTGATGATCTTCGTCACGTCGGAGTAGGAGCCGAGCTCGGCGGTCAGTTGGACGGTGGTGTCCTGTTCGGCCCGCAGCGCGGACTGCGTGGTGGCGAGCACCGCCTGCGCCGCGACAGCCATCGCCACGACGGCGAGCACCGACGCGACGAAGCCGACTATCCACCGTCTCGTGAGGGTCGCCTGCAGGCGCCGCTCGATCACGCTCGGCGGGAGCAGGTTCACGCGCGGCAGCCCGCCGAGCACGAGGCCCGTCTTCCTGTTCTTCGTCACCTTGGCTGTCACTTCTCCTCCCCGAGGACGACGCCGAGGGTGCTGACGAGGCTGAGCGCGAACGCCCCGCTCGGTGGCCGTTCCTTGCCGACCGCCACCACGTTGCCGATGTCGACGGTGAAGACCTGGGCACCCATCGCCATGGTCGCCATCGAGACCAGTCCGGGTGCCATCACGCCGGGTCCCGTGAGGTAGATGGTGCTCACGGGGTTCGTGCCCGGCCGGCTGGAGTAGAAGCTCAGCGTGTTGCGGAGCCTGGTGATGAGGTCCTGCGCTGCCTGGTCGACGGTGTCCACGACCGCCGTGTCCACGGCGCGGCGGGCGGCGGGCAGCGTCTCGGCCACGTTCTCGGACAGGGTCTGGGAGCGCGCCTCGGGCGGCAACCCGATGACGAGGTCGACGGGGATGAGGCGCGAGAACCGCGGGATGCCGTCCACCGCCACGACGACGCTGGTGGTGTGCTCGCCGACGCTGACGACCGCGACTGTCTCGCCGGGGTTGGCGACCACGCCTGCCACCCTGGCGAGCCCGAACGGGACGAAGTCGACGGCCTCGGTCCGGATCTTCGCCTTCTCCAGCGTCGAGATCAGCGCCTCGATGGTCTCCGCGACGGCCGCCACGAGCAAGCCGTGTACCTGGCCCTCGGATTCGGCGACCGGGTAGAAGTCGAGGATCGCCTGCTCGGGAGGCACCGGCAGCAACTCCGAGACCTCGTACGGCAGGGCAGCCCGCAGGAGGTCGGCGCGCATGGCGGGAGAACTGTGCTCGCGGACCAGGATCCTGCGGTTCGCCACGCCGAGGACGGCGCGCTTCGCGGTGATGCCCGCCTGGCTCCAGAGCTGACGCACCGCCAGTTCGACGGCCTCGGGATCGAGGACCTCGGAGTCCTTCGCCGATCCCGGCGGCAGGGGCACTTCGCCTGCCGCCACCAGGACCGGCCGGCGTCCACGGCTCAGTTCGACGGCCCTGACGCTCTCCTCGGTGATCTCCACCCCGACGATGCTGTTCGCCACTGCTATATCCCTCCGTAGAGCTGGACGATCCTGGCACCGGCGAGCACGCCGAACCACGCTCCGGCGATGATCCACGGCCCGAACGGCATCGCCGTCGTCCGTCCGGCCCGCTTGGTGGCGAGCAGCGCGATCCCGACGACGCCTCCGAAGATGAACGCCGCGAGGGCACCCACCGTGAGCGGGCCCCACCCGAGCCAGCCCAGGTGGAGGCCGACGAGGCCCGCGAGCCTGATGTCCCCGCCGCCCATGCCGCCCGCCCGGACGAGGCTCAGGACGAGGTAGAACCCGTAGAGCGCGGCCATCCCGACACCGGCCCGCAGCAGCGCCCACCAGTCGGCGCCGAGCAGGCACGCCACGACGAACAGCGACACCGCCACGCAGTAGCCGGTGAGGATGATCGGGGTCGGCAGCCTCCGGGTGTCGTGGTCGATCAGCGCCAGCGCGATGCCCGTCGCGGCGAACCACAGGAACGCCACCAGGACGACGGCGACGGCTGCCGGCGCCCCCGCCGCGTCAGTGCCGGCAGGGAGCCAGGCCGCCGCGGACCTCGGCAGCAGCACCGAAGCGACGGCGAAGGCGACCCCCGTCCCCAACTCCACCAGGGGATACCTGGCGGCGATCGGTTCCGAACAGGAAGCGCACCTGCCGCGCAGCGCGAGCCACGAGAGCACCGGCACGTTCTGCCACCAGCGGATCGGAGCGTCGCACCGCGGGCAGCGGCTCGGCCTCAGCAGCGACATCCTGGCCGGGACGCGGTACACGACGACGTTCAGGAACGAGCCGATGACCAGCCCGAACAGCCCGGCGATGGCGGCGACGAACAGCTCCTGGGTGCTCATGGCACGTCCCGTTGGGACACGAGGTTGCCGAGGATGAGCCCTCCGCCGCCCGCGCCCCCGCTCTGGCCGTTACCCGGGGGCTGCCCGGGCAACAGGATGGGGCTGCCGTGGAAGATCAGGCCGTTCCCGAAGTCGAACTTGCCGCTGTAGAACGCCCCGGTCCACGATCCCTCCGCGTGGATGTCGATGGTGCACGGCGTGTAGGCCATCGCCGTCAGATCCTGGGGCAGGAAGGTGTAGTTGATGTTGATGTTCCCCGCGCCGCCCGAGCAGGTCGGAGTCTGGTTGGCGACTGTGTCTTCGACGATCCACCAGAGCTTGTGGCGGCCACCGGTGGCGTTGAGCGTCAGCCGCGTGAGGTCGAAGCTCTTGGCGACGAAGACGATGTCGGTGCCGATCGCCACCGTCGGTTGGGCGCCGGCGTTGGAGGACAGGTTCGAGCAGGCCCGCGCGTCGATCACCGTCTTGCCCGTGAGATGCGCCAGCTCGAACCAGCCCGTCGAGGGGGATGCGTTGTAATAGGAGCACGTGCCCGGGCCGCTGCCGGAGTTCACGAGTTTCACGACGTGGAAGCCCAGGGACGTCCAGTCGGAATCCTTGTACGCGTAGTCGAACCACTTCGAGAAGGTCGGGGCTGTCGGAGCGACGACCGAAGGAACGCGGATGACGCCGCCCAGGACGCTCCCCGAATTGAAGGTGAGAGTCTTCGAACTGGGAAGGGTGAGAGTGCCTTCGACTGTCATGTTGCCCAGCCCGACGTTGCCGGAGGCCTGCATGCTGCCCTTGACATGCTGGCCCACCCAACCCAGCTGGACATCGCCTGCCGCGGTGTAGCTGCCGCCGACCGAGCCCGCCATCCTGCTGTTGCCGGTGCCCGCTGTGGTGAGGCCTTTGGCGATCTTGTCGCTCCCGTTCGAGACGTCCGCCGTCCCCCCGGCGACCACCCCGCCCTGGATGTTGCAGGAGCCCGCTGTGGTGAAGTTCCCCGCCACGACGACGTTGCCCTGGACGTAGCCGTTGCAGCTGAAGTCGCCGACGGGAATGACGATGTTCACGAGGCTGGCGTCGAGGGGGTAGGCGAACACCGCATTGCTGAAGCTGGTGGTGCCGAAGAACACCATGTCCCCGTCGCCACCGAGGTCGGCGGCCGGCGAGACGGTGTAGGCAGCCTGGATCTTGACGGGGTTCCTCCCGGCGGCATCGGTTCCCGTCGAGGTGAACACGGCCTGGGTGCCCGATGCGGACGTGCAGGTGGTGGTGTAGCGCGGCGTGCTGGCGGACGACGGGTTGGTGGCAGGACAGCCGGAGGAGCGGAGGAACGCCGCCACCGCCGCCGCCATGCCCGCGTCGGCAGACGCGCGCGACTGAGCCTTCGTGCGGGTGCTCACGACCGTGCTGGCCGTCTGGGTGACGACCGCTGCGAGCGTGAGCGCGAACAACGACAGCACCAGCATGATGACGACCACCGAGACCAGGGTCGATCCTTCGTCACGTCCGCGCCTCAGCTTCAGCATGTCGGCGCTCCTGGTCCTGTCGTCTGTCGCACGACTCCGGTGGAGATCGGGACTGTCGCACTCCCGACCGTGACCTTGAGCCCGAGCTGGAGCAGTGGGTTGCGGTCGGCGAACGGCTGGCCCGCGGGCAGCGCGCCCTCCACGCGCGCGCCCGGGACCAGCGGCTTCCAGCCGGTGTAGCTGCCGTCCGCCAGGCGTGAACTCGAGCTCACGAAGCCGCCGGACGCGGTGACTGCCCAAGCCCTGCACTGCCACGTCCAGCTGCCGGCACCCGTGAGCACGCTCGCCCGCAGGATCGGCGCGACGCTGCCGTCGACAGTCGCCGTCGACACCGTGAAACTGCTCGAACTCCTGATCCCCGACTGCACGGAGGCGACCATGAGTTGCGCGGCGTCGGTGGCGCTGTCCCTGTCGCGCGTCGTCGCGTCGGCCCTGACGGCGTTCGCGAACAGCGCGGCCAGCGCGGCCAGCGCCAGCGTGCTGATGACGATGTAGATCAGCAGTTCGACCATCGTCACGCCGGCGTCGTCGTCGCGGGCGGGGCGGAACGCGGAGATCCTCATCAGTTCACCAGGATTTCCGTGCTGAGCTTGGTGAGGACCTTTGCCGCATCGTGCGCAGGGGTGACTGTGACAGTCACTGTGACAGTCTCGGGCCGGTCTGTCGCCGCGGGACACGACGAGGAGACCACGGTCGCCTTCACCCCCGACTGCTCGACGGAGAGCTCGGTGGCGATGGCGGTGATCTCGGCGCAGGTGCTGGTCGGCGCCGCACCCAGGCGCTGCCGCATCGCCGCCAATTGCGCCGTGGCGAGGCTCGTGGCCTGCACCATCGAACGGTTGGTCGCGCTCGCGTTGATCGCCGTCATCATCAACGGCAGCATGCCGATGGAGATGAGGGCGAGGACGAGCATCGCGATGATGACCTCGACCACGCTGAAACCCGCCTCGCGGTCCGTGAGGCGGTGAGGTGCCGTGGTGGGGTGCCTTGGCATAGGGGTGAGTGGCGCCTTGGGGCGGATGGTCGACACGGCTGGGGCCGCCGGGTGCGGCGACCCCAGCCAGCGGACGGACGAGCCGTCCGCATGCGTGTCGATCTATCGCGCCGTCTTCGAAGAGCCGCGGACTACGAGCAGCCCGGGCCGGAGGTCTGGGAGGTGACACCCTCCTTGGCAGCGGTCACGCACAGGGTGGAGACGTTGTCGCCGGTGACGCTCGCAGGCGCCAGGGTGAGCGACACACCGTCCTTGGCCAGGTTGCTGACGCTGGCGGCGGTCTGGGTGTCCGTGGAGTCGACCGCGAGCTTCGATGCGACCTGGGTGGCTGCATTGGCGGCGATGGTCTTGAGGGCGTTCTCGGCGGCGGACTTCTGGATGTTGCCGAAGACCGGGATCGCGATGGCGACCAGTATGGCGAGGATCGCGACGACGACGATCAGCTCGATGAGGGAGAAGCCCTCGTCGCCCTTGCGACGCTTGAGGGCTGCGATGAGATGTGCACGCATGAAGTGGCCTCCGAAGGGGTGGTGACATAGGCCGAACTGCAGACAGCTCATACCTGCTGCCTTCCCCCGCCAGATCTCCCCCCTGGCCAGAGCCGCGCTTTGGCGACTCCATCGGAACTCTCCCCGAAGACCGGGCCTTTTGTCAATGTGGTTTCGAAGAAATGACTGAGGACGCGTTCAGGTAGTCCTTAGCCCTGTTCGAAGTTGGATTCTGAACCCCTTTTCTGCGCGGTCAAGACGTGCCCAAGTGCCGCTCCACAAGGCCAAACGCAGGTCTCGACGCCGGGTCAAGGGTTGCGAGACCTTTGTCACCCCACCGAGGGACAACGGTGACCAAAATGAATTACTCGCGCCGACGACGTGCGTTTTCTCAGAGAATGTTGTCCCCCCACCGGGGGACCGCAGAGGCCGGTGTCAGGTCGGTGGAGGGCTGTTGTGGTTCACGTCCGGCGGCTGAACGGGCTGGACGCTGGTGTGTCGCGCGAGGGCTCGGGCGTCATCGCGAGCTCTAGCCGGGCCAGTCCGATCTCCCAGCCCGGTACCTGGTGGGCCTCCGCCGACTCTCTCGCGAGTTCGATGCCATGCTTCAGGCGTCTCCGGTCCACTGTCGACACGTTCGCGAGGGTGTCGCTCGGTTGGATCATGGTGGCGAGGAGAGCGAAGTCGGCCCGATGCCGGCCGAGGGCGGTGCCCGCGTTCGCCATGGCGGCGGCCTTGATGACCAGCGCACCGACAAGGTCCGGTCGTGGCACTGTGCCGACGACATCTCCGACCGTGACCTCGACGATTTCGGATCGTCTGAGAGCCTGCTCGCCCCCTCTTGTCATCACTGTGGGCGAACCGGTGATTCCTGTGATCAGGTGGGGACGAGACAACCCATGGGGGATGAGCACGTCGATCTGGGCGTCGCCGTTCAGCCAGCGATGCTCGTGGCCCTCCGCGGAAACACCACCGACGACCGTCCAGCCTTGTGGCAGCCTCGCGCTGATCGTGAACAGGTGATGCCACACCTGCTCCTGGGCGGACGGCATGGCGGGCATGACGATCACGACGCCATCGCCTGTTCGAGCAGTTGGCGGGCACGGGCGACGAGGCGTGCTTCGCCACGGTCTGCGAGGTCGGCGGCCACCAGCAGGATGGGCACCGGCCGGTCGAGGTGCACCGGCGCCTCCCGTATGACGGTGTCCCCTTTCGGGTCGTCGACGAGCAGGTGGCGGCGCATGATCCGGTCGAGGGTCCCGGGCTGGGCGTAGAACTCCTGGCCTGGGCCGGACACGAACGCGCGCGGGTCGCTGACACCCGAGGGGACGAGGTCGGGATCGTCCTGCAGCGCTGCCGAGGCCGCTGCGGACATGGTGCGGGCGACCGCCCGGTCGGCGAGCCACGACACGAGGACAGCGTCGGGCTCTGGAGAGGTCCACAACCGTGCGAGGCGGGCGCGCAGTTTGGACTGTTCCGGCTTCGATATCCACGACGCGTTGTCCGGGCCGACGATCGCAGCCCACGCAATCCGTTGTGACAGTGGCCGCGAGACCCTGCGCGGCTTCAAGAGTTGGGCATCGTCGACTACCCACTGGCTGCCGATCCGCCGGCCGACGAGGACCCCGGCGTCGAGCATGGCGTAGACGCGTCGCTGGGTTACCCCGAGGCGCTCTGCCACTTGTGACACCGACAACTCCATGCCACAAGTATTCCTCAATTTGAATACTTGTGGCAATGCCCCGGTGGCTCCCGGCGGGCGGTGGCGACGGATCAGGGGTTCCAGGGGTCGGGGTTCAGGGCGGCGGGGCCTGGGGGGATCGGGGGGTGGTGGTCGGGGAGCCTGGTCAGGGCCGCTCGGGTGACGGCCTTGGAGCCGAAGCGGGAGTTGAGGCGGTCGAGGGCCCGTTCGGCCTCGCGCCAGCCCACGTCCGGCTCGCCCAGCGCGGGCTGGAGCTGCGCCTCCTCGGCGGGGACGAGATTCTCCGCGCGGATGCCCACCCTGCGCACCGGCCGGGCGTGCATGCGCGGCCTGTCGTAGAGGGTGCGGGCGGCACCGTAGAGGTCATGGGCGGTGTCGACAGGACTGGGCAGGGTGAGAGATGCCGAGATGGTCGTGAAGTCGCTGAACCTGACGCCGAGCGTCACGGTCCGGGCCAGCAGCCCGGCCTTGCGCAGCCGCCGCGCGACGCTGGTCGCCACCCGCAGGATCTCCGCACGCACCACGCCCGGCTCGTCGGTGTCGGCGAAGAAGGTCTCCTGGTTGCCGACGCCCACCGCCGC
>JAEWIK010000036.1 GCA_023387135.1 Actinomycetes bacterium
GGGTCGAGGGCGCTGAATCCCGCGTTCGCGGCCTCCCGCGCGAGGTAGTCGCGTGCCGCGCGCTCGGCCCGGCGATCCTGCTCAGCCATGGTGGTCTCCTCCTGACAGCCTCGCGCGCAGGTCGGCGAGGGCTCGGTGGACGAGCGAGCGTGCCGTGGGCTCGGCACAGTCGAGTTGCCGGGCGATCTCGGAGAACTCCAGATCGTCGTAGAAGCGCAGGACGAGGGCAGCCCGCTGGCGCGTGCTCAGCGTGGCGAAGAGCTGCCCGAACACGTGCGCGTCGGTGACCTCGGCGGTGAGGTCGTCGGTGACGCCGTCGAGCACCGACAGGTCGTCAGAGGCGTGCTCGCGGTGCCTGCGCCATCTCGTGATCCTCGCGTTGGTGATGCTGCGCCGCACGTACGGTTCGGGGTCTCCCGCCCGCGAGATCCGTTCCCACCGCGGATAGAGCCCGACGAGGGCGTCCTGCACGAGGTCGGAGGCGTCCTCCCGGTTCCCCGTCAGCAGGAAGGCGAAGCGCAGCAGCGCGGCCGACCTGGCGCGCACGAACTCGTCGAAACCGCTCCAGCCTGCCGGCGCTGTCGCCTCGGAAGGCCTGGTCATGGCGTCGACACCCACATTGGTGAACACTCCGAATCCGCCCGAAACGTTGCCCCTCGTTTCACGAACGGGTCAGGCGTCAGGCTAACCCAGCCGCCCGCGGTCGGGTGGGCACCGCCCCGACGGCCACTGCCACCGGGTCAGGCGAGCGAGATCAGGTCCGCGTAGTCGGGGTTCCAGAGGTCCTCGACGCCGTCCGGCAGCAGCAGGACGCGATCGGGCACCAGGGCCTCGACGGCGCCCTCGTCGTGGGTGACCAGCACGACGGCGCCCGCGTAGTCGCGAATCGCCTGCAGCACCTCACGCCGCGACGCGGGGTCGAGGTTGTTGGTGGGCTCGTCGAGCAGCAGGACGTTGGCGGCCGACACCACGAGCATGGCGAGCGCCAGCCTCGTCTTCTCGCCGCCGGAGAGCACCCGAGCGGGCTTGTCGACGTCGTCCCCGGTGAACAGGAAGGAGCCGAGGATCTTCCTCACCTCGGTCTCGTTGAGTTCGGGCGAGGCGGTGACCATGTTCTCCAGCACCGTCCTGCTGACGTCGAGGGTCTCGTGCTCCTGGGCGTAGTAGCCCAGCTTGAGCCCGTGCCCCGGCACCACCTTGCCGGTGTCCGGCGGCTCCAGCCCGGCGAGGATGCGCAGCAGGGTCGTCTTCCCGGCGCCGTTGAGGCCCAGCACCACGACCTTGGAGCCGCGGTCGATGGCGAGGTCCACGTCGGTGAACACCTCCAGCGAGCCGTACGACTTGGAGAGGTCGGCCGCCGTCAGCGGCGTCCTGCCGCTGGGCGCCGGCTTGGGCAGGCGGATCTTGGCGACCTTGTCGGCCGCCCGCTGCTCCTCCAGGCCCGCCAGCAGGCGCTCGGCACGCTTGGCCATGTTCTGCGCGGCGACGGCCTTCGTGGCCTTGGCGCGCATCTTGTCTGCCTGGGCGAGCAGCGCCTCGGCCTTGCGCTCGGCGTTCGCACGCTCGCGCTTGCGGCGCTTCTCGTCCTGCTCGCGCTGCAGCAGGTACCGCTTCCAGTCCATCGAGTACTGGTCGAGTTCGGCGCGGTTCGCGTCCAGGTGGAACACCTTGTTGACAGTCGTCTCCAGCAGGCCGACGTCGTGCGAGATCACCATGAGCCCGCCGGAGTAGGTCGACAGGAAGCCCCGCAGCCAGAGGATCGAGTCGGCGTCGAGGTGGTTGGTCGGCTCGTCGAGCAGCATCGTGTCGGCGCCCGAGAACAGGATGCGGGCAAGTTCGACGCGCCGCCGCTGGCCGCCGGACAGCGTGCGCAGCGGCTGTCCGAGCACCCTGTCGGGCAGCCCGAGGTTCGCGGCGATCCGCGCCGCCTCCGACTCGGCGCCGTAGCCGCCCGCCGCCGCCAGTTCGGCCTCGGCGCGGGAGTAGGAGGCCATTGCTGCCTCCTGCGACTCGCCGGTCTCGGTCGCCATCGCCGACGTGTAACGCGCCAGGCGGGTGAGGATCTGGTCGAGCCCGCGCGCCGAGAGGATGCGATCCCTGGCCAACTGGTCGAGGTCGCCGGTGCGCGGGTCCTGCGGCAGGTAGCCGAGCTGCCCCGACCGCGTGACCTGGCCTGCGGCCGGGAGCGATTCGCCGGCGAGGATGCGGGTGAGCGTCGTCTTGCCCGCCCCGTTCCGTCCGACGAGGCCGATCTTGTCTCCCGCCGTCACCTGGAAGCTCACCGGGGACAACAACAAGCGGGCCCCCGCCCGTACCTCTACCTCGCGCGCCGTCAACATAGCCCCCCGATCATCCCCGACCGGGCGGGGAGGGTCAAAGTCGCGGGTCGGCGCCGGACAAGGACTCTCACCCGTCGCTGTCGGGATCCTCGGCGTCCTTGGCGGGGCGGCCGCGCTTCGGCAGCGGCCCCGCCTGCCGGGGGCTGCGTCCCGCCGCCTTGAGGGCGTCGCGCAGCAGCACCTCGATGTGGGAGTTCAGCGAGCGCAGGTCGTCGGCCGCCCAGCGGGCGAGCGCGGCGTGGACGGCCGGGTCGAGACGCAGCAGCACCGGCTTGCGTTCGGCCCGGCCGTTCCCGGCAGCTTCGGATCCCGCCATGGCCTCAGGAGTAGAGCGTCCCGGTGTTCACGACGGGGGTCGCCTGCGCGGAGCCGCACAGCACCACCAGCAGGTTGGACACCATCGCCGCCTTGCGTTCCTCGTCGAGGGCGACGATGTCGTCGGCCTCGAGCTGGCGCAGCGCGCTCTCCACCATGCTGACAGCGCCTTCGACGATCTTCTCGCGGGCAGCGATCACTGCCGCTGCCTGCTGCCGCTGGAGCATGGCGTGGGCGATCTCGGGGGCGTAGGCCAGGCTCGAGATGCGGGTCTCGACGACTTCGAGGCCGGCGATGGCGATCCTGGCGGCGACCTCCTCGGCCAGTTCCTTGGCGACGATCTCCGTCGAGCCGCGGAGGCTCTCCTCCCCCGCTGGCGCGTTGTCGTAGGGGTGGGAGGACGCGACGTGCCGCAGCGCCGCCTCGGACTGGACCTCGACGAAGCCCGTGTAGTTCTCGACGGCGAAGACAGCCTTGGCGGTGTCGGCGACCTGCCACACGACGATCGCCGCGATGTTGATCGGGTTGCCGTCGGCGTCGTTGACCTTGAGTTCGTGGGTCTCGAAGTTGCGGACCTTCACCGACACACGCTTGCCGAAGGCGAACGGCTGGACGAGCTTCAGGCCGGGGCTGCGGACAGTGCCCACGTAGCGCCCGAAGAACTGCAGGACGCGGGTGTCGCCCGGGGAGACGACCTTCAGCGACGAGAACGCCGTGAGGGCGGCAAGCATGAGCAGGACGCCCAGCAGTCCGTAGAGACCGCCGCCGTCGCCCGCGCCGTCGGCCAGCGCGAACAGCCAGACGGCGAGCCCGACCAGCAACACCCCGACGAGCAGCGCCGCGAAGCCGTTGACCGACCACGCCTTGTTCTCGCTGACGTCGACCCTGGCGCCTGCGTGGCCGACCGGCACGCCGGCGGGGTCACCGCCCTGCGTCTCCTGCTCATCACCTGGAAGACGGCTCTCGAGAGTGCCGGACATTGTGAGTCACCCCTTATCGTGAAATCTGATAGCTAAGTGATATCAGATTAATCGCGAGGGGGTCAATCGACCTGCGGGAGGCGGCCGGCGTCGGCTCAGAGGTTGTAACCGATCGACCGGAGCTGCTCGCGGCCCTCGTCGGTGATCTTGTCGAGGGTCCACGGCGGCAGCCACACCCAGTTGATGGCGACGCCGCTGACGAGGCCGTCGAGCGCCAACTGCGTGTCGTACTCCAGCCTGTCGGTGAGCGGGCAGGTGGGCGAGGTCAGCGTCATGTCGAGGGTCGCGAAGTTCTTGTCGTCGACGGTGACCCCGTACACCAGCCCGAGGTCCACGACGTTGACCATGAGTTCGGGGTCGACGACGTCCATCATCGCCTCGAGGATCTCGTCCTCGCTCGCACGATGGCTCGCCACCTCGTCAGGAAAGGTGTCCTGCACCAGGTCTGAAGGCCTGACTGCCTCGGTCATGACTGCTCCTTCGTCTCGACCCCGCCAGAAGCCTGGGCGACGGCATCCTTGAATGCCGACCACCCCAGCAGGGCACACTTCACACGCGCGGGGAACTTGGCAACCCCGACGAACGCGACGGCGTCCTCCAGAGTGTCCTCGTCGGGCTCCGCCTCCCCGCGACCGTGCATCATCTCGGTAAACGCCTCGTGCAGCCCCAGGGCTTCCCCGACGCTGCGTCCGATGACCAGATCGGACATGACCGACGTGGAAGCCTGCGAGATCGAGCAACCGACACCGTCGTAGGAGACGTCCGTCACTGTGTCGCCCTCGACCTCGACGCGCAGCGTCACCTCGTCACCGCACGTGGTGTTGACGTGGTGCACCTGCGCCCCGAAAGGCTCCCGCAGGCCGCTGTGGTGCTTCTCACGGTAGTGCTCCAGGATGATCTCCTGGTACATGGCCTCGACTGTCATCTGTGCCCCTCGAAAAAGTTCCTGACGTAGCGCAGGCCGTCGACGAGGGCGTCGATCTCCGCCGGCACCGTGTACAGGTAGACGGACGCCCGGGTCGAGGACTGGATGCCCAGGCGGTCGTGCAGCGGCCGTGCACAGTGGTGGCCGCCCCGCACAGCGACGCCACGGCTGTCCAGCAACTGCATGATGTCGTGGGGATGGACGTCGAGCCCGTCACGCGTCGTCAGCGTGAACGAGAGCGCCCCTCCCCTGTCCACCGCCTCGGTGGGCCCGAGCAGCCTGACGCCGTCGACGTCCTGCAGCTGCTCGAGCGCGTAGGCGGTCAGCTCGTGCTCGTGGGCGGCGACCGCGTCCATGCCGCCCGCCGACAGGTAGTCGACGGCCGCACCGAGGCCGACGGCCTGGGCGATCGGCGGGGTGCCGGCCTCGAAGCGATGCGGCGGCGCGGCGTACGTCGAGCCCTGCATCGTCACGACCTCGATCATCTCGCCGCCTCCGAGGAAGGGAGGCAGCGACGCCAGCAGGTCGTACCTGCCCCACAGCACGCCGATCCCCGTCGGGCCGAGCATCTTGTGGCCGGTGAAGGCCAGCAGGTCGGCGCCGAGGTCGGCGACCCTCGTCGGGAGCTGTGGTACGCCCTGCGAGGCGTCCACCACGACCGTCGCACCGACCGCGTGGGCCATCGTGGCGATGGTGGCGACAGGGTTGACGGTGCCCAGCACGTTGGAGACCCAGGCGAGCGAGACGATCCGCGTGCGGTCGTTGATGAGGTTCTCGGCGACGGCGCGCTCCAGGTCCAGCCTGCCGTCGGCGGTGATGTCGAACCAGCGCAGGACGGCGCCCGTCCGCTGCGCGAGCATCTGCCAAGGGACGAGGTTGGAGTGGTGCTCCATCACCGACACGACGATCTCGTCGCCGGGGCGCAGCCCCGCGCCCAGGGAGTGGGCGGCGAGGTTCAGCGCCTCGGAGGCGTTCTTGGTGAACACCACCTCGTCGGGGTTCGACGAGCCGATGAAGGCTGCGATCCTCGCCCTGGCACCCTCGAACGCGTCGGTGGCCTCGGCACCCAGCAGGTGCATGGCGCGGGCGACGTTCCCGTTGTGGGAGGCGTAGTGCTCGGCCAGCGCGTCGATGACCTGCCGCGGCTTCTGCGAGGTGTTCGCCGAATCCAGGTACGACAAGGGCTGATCCCCGACCCGCCGGCCGAGGATCGGGAAGTCGTCACGCAGCGTGGCGACGTCGAGTGCCAACGCCTCAGGCATCAGCCTTCACGGCCCTGACGTACTTGTCGTAGCCCTCCACCTCGAGGCGCTCGGCGAGCTCGGGCCCGCCCTCCTCGGCGATGTGGCCGTCCACGAACACGTGGACGAAGTCGGGCTTGATGTAGCGGAGGATGCGCGTGTAGTGGGTGATCAGCAGCACGCCGCGGTCACCATTGGCGGTGTAGCGGTTGACGCCTTCCGAGACGATCCGCAGCGCGTCGATGTCGAGGCCGGAGTCGGTCTCGTCCAGCACGGCGAACTTCGGGTTGAGCAGTTCGAGCTGGACGATCTCGTTGCGCTTCTTCTCACCACCGGAGAAACCCTCGTTGAGCGAGCGGGCGGCGAAGCTGTGGTCGAGACCGAGCGCGTCCATGGCCTGGTTGACCTCCTTCACCCAGGTGCGCACCTTGGGCGACTCCCCCGTCAGCGCCGTGCGCGCCGTCCGCAAAAAGTTCGCGACCGACACGCCGGGCACCTCGACCGGGTACTGCATGGCGAGGAAGAGGCCCGCCTTTGCCCTGTCCGTCACGTTGAGCTCGGACAGCTCGACGCCGTCGAGGGTCACCGAGCCCGAGGTGATGTGGTACTTGGGGTGCCCCGCCAGCGAGTAGGCGAGGGTCGACTTGCCGGACCCGTTGGGACCCATGATCGCGTGCACCTCGCCCGACTGCACGGTCAGGTTGACGCCCTTCAGGATCTCCTTGGGACCGCTCTCGGTCTGGACCTCGGCGTGCAGGTCGGTGATCGTCAGAGTTGACATGTGGTTTACGGCTCCTGGGTGTGAATCGGATTGTCGGGATCGATGAGGACGTCCGCGCCGTCCACCCTGACCGGGTAGACGGGGACGGGCTGGGTGGCGGGAAGTTCGAGGGGGAAGCCTGTCCGCAGGTCGAAGCGCGAGCCGTGCATGTAGCACTCGATGGTCGTGCCCTCGACCTCGCCCTCCGACAGCGGTACCTCGGCGTGCGAGCAGACGTCGGAGATGGCGAACACCCCTTCGGCGGTGTTGACGACCGCCACCTCCCTGCTGCCGAGCAGCACCGCGAGGGCGCCCGACGCGGGCACCTCTGACAGCGCGCAGGCACGGACGAAGGTCATGCCGTGGCTCCCTGCTGCGGCCCGGCGGTCTCGACGAGCTCGACGGGACCGTGCTCGCCCGCCGGGGCGCCGATGGTCATGGCGAGCTCGCGCTCGATGGTCTCCAGCAACCGCGCCTCGATGTCGGGGACGCCGATCCGGCGGATGATGTCGGCGAAGAAGCCGTGCACCACCAGGCGGCGCGCCTCGTCCTCGGGGATCCCGCGGCTGCGCAGGTAGAACAACTGCTCGTCGTCGAACCTGCCGGTGGTGGACGAGTGCCCGGCGCCGAGGATCTCGCCGGTCTCGATCTCCAGGTTGGGCACGGAGTCCGCGCGGCAGCCGTCGGTGAGCACGAGGTTCTTGTTCGACTCGTAGGTCTTGATGCCCTCGGCGACCTTCCTGATGAGGACGTCACCCACCCACACCGAGTGCGCGCCGGCGCCCTGCAGGGCGCCGCGGTAGTCGACGTTCGACACCGTGTTCGGAGCGTTGTGGTCGACGAACAGGCGGTGCTCGATGTGCTGGCCGGCGTCCACGAAGTAGATGCCGAACTGCTCCAGTTCGCCGCCGGGGCCGTCGTACTCGGCGGTCTCGACGATCCTGACGAGGTCGCCGCCGAGGCTGGCCGCCACCGTCCTCACGCGGGCGTCCCTGCCGATCCGCAGGCCGACGTGACCGAGGTGGACGGCGTCATCGTCCCAGTCCTGCAGGCTGACGAAGTTCACAGTGGCGCCCTCGCCGACGAGCAGCGAGACCGACGCCGCGTACCGGGCCGACCCGGTGTGCCGCAGCACGATGGTGGCCGACGAGTTCGCGCCCAGGTCGAACACGACCTGGCCGTACACCAGCGAGGAGGGGTCGGTGCCGTGCAACCTGACGACGAGCGGTTCGGCCACGACCTGCCCGGCGGGCACCGTGACCTTGACCGCGTCGCCGGCCAGGTTGGCGGCGAGCGCGCTCGGCCTGTCGACCGGCGCCAGGACGCCGAGGCCCCTGACGTCGTCACTGCTGAGGGTGCTGGTGGTGACGCCGTCCGGCAGGACGGCCTCCCAGCGGAGGTGGTCGGCGCTCGGCAGCCCGTCGAGCAGGCCTCGGAGGCGCTTCATCGGGGTGAACCGCCACACCTCCTCGCGGCCTGAGGGCACCGGGTGATCGGCAAGATCGAAGGACGCCACCGGGTGCAGGTGCGATTGAATCGAGAGCCGAGCGAGGTTGCCCTCGCTCGGCCGAGGTGATTGAGCACCTGAAGATGCGTCAGCATCTGATCGGTGGGACGCCACGGTCTCGATCGCCTCGACCACATTGGGCACAGCAGTCACAGTCATGTCCTCTTCTCTTCGCCGGACGGACCCGCTCGGGTCAGCCCACCGCGCCTTCCATCTGGAGTTCGATCAGGCGGTTCAGCTCAAGGGCGTACTCCATGGGCAGTTCGCGCGCGATCGGCTCGATGAAGCCGCGCACGATCATGGCCATCGCCTCGTCCTCGCCCATGCCGCGGCTCATCAGGTAGAACAACTGGTCGTCGCTCACCTTGGAGACAGTGGCCTCGTGGGCCATCGCGACGTCGTCCTCGCGGACGTCGACGTAGGGGTAGGTGTCGGAGCGGGAGATCGTGTCGACCAGCAGGGCGTCACACTTCACCGAACTCGCCGAGTGGTGCGCGCCCTCCTGCACCTGCACGAGACCGCGGTACGACGAGCGTCCGCCGCCCCTGGCCACCGACTTGGAGATGATCGAGGACGAGGTGTGCGGCGCGGCGTGCACCATCTTGGACCCTGCGTCCTGGTGCTGGCCCTCGCCCGCGAACGCGATGGACAGCGTCTCGCCCTTGGCGTGCTCGCCGACCATGTAGACGGCCGGGTACTTCATCGTGATCTTGGAGCCGAGGTTGCCGTCGATCCACTCCATCGTGGCGCCCTCGTGCGCCACGGCCCGCTTCGTCACCAGGTTGTAGACGTTGGTCGACCAGTTCTGGATCGTGGTGTAGCGGCAGCGGGCGCCCTTCTTCACGACGATCTCCACCACCGCGGAGTGCAGCGAGTCGGAGGAGTAGATCGGCGCGGTGCAGCCCTCGACGTAGTGGAGGTAGGCGTCCTCGTCGACGATGATCAGCGTCCG
>JAEWIK010000059.1 GCA_023387135.1 Actinomycetes bacterium
CTACCGCTGGGGCGAGGACGGCATCGGTGGGATCTGCGACTCGCACGGCTTCCTGCACCTCGCGGTGGCGCTGTGGAACGAGCGGGACGACCGGCTGAAGGAGCGCTGGTTCGGGCTGTCGAACGGCCAGGGGAACCACGGCGAGGACGTGAAGGAGTACTGGTGGGCGCTGGATGCCACGCCCACGCACTCGTGGGGGCAGCTGCTCTACCGCTATCCGCAGGCCGCGTACCCGTACGAGCTGCTCGTCAACGAGAACGCCCGGCGCGGGCGCGACCAGCCCGAGTACGAGCTGGCTGACACCGGCGTCCTCGACGGCGACAGGTTCTTTGACGTCACGATCACCCACGCGAAGGCATCCCCCGACGACCTCCTGCTGACGGTGACCGCGTTGAACAGGGGACCCGACGCCGCGCCGCTGCACCTGATCCCGCAGCTCTGGTTCCGCAACACGTGGGGGTGGGGGAGCGACGACCGGCACCCGTCCCTCGAACTCGTGCCCGGCGGCGACGGCGTCGTCACTGTCGCCGCCCACCACGGTTTCCTCGGCGACTACGTCCTTCAGGCGGCCGGCAGCCCGAGGGTGATGTTCTGCGACAACGAGACCGACGCGGTCCTGCTGTTCGGCGCCGCCCGCAACCCTTCCCCCTCTCCCAAGAACGCGGTGAACTACGCGGTGGTCAGGGGAGACGACGGCAGGCTCAGCCCCGAGCCGCGCGGCACGAAGGTGGCGCTCGACTACAGGTTCGCCTCCGTCGATCCCGGCGAAGAGGTAGCCATCAGCCTGCGCTTGCGCGCCGCGTCCCACACCGGCGAACCGTTCGGGGACGGCTACCGGCGGGTGCTGCGGACCCGCAGGTCCGAGGCCGACGCGTTCTATGCCGGAGTCGTCCCGAAGGGAACCTCCCAGGAGGACGCCTTCATCGCGCGGCGCGCGTTCGCGGGGTTGCTGCTGGGCAAGCAGGTCTATCGCTATTCGGTCACGGAATGGCTGAACGGCGACCCGGCCCAGCCGCAGCCGCCACCCGAGCGCAGGGCACCGCAACCTGCGGGGCGCAACACCGACTGGAGCCACCTCGAACTCGCCGACGTCATGTCGATGCCCGACGAGTGGGAGTACCCGTGGTTCGCGGCGTGGGACCTCGCCTTCCAGGCCGTCACGCTCGCCCACGTCGACGCCGCGCTCGCGAAGGACCAGCTGCTGCTGCTCTGCCGGGAGTGGTCACAGCACCCGTCCGGCCAGCTCCCCGCGTACGAGTGGTCGTTCTCGGACGTCAACCCGCCCGTTCACGCCTGGGCGGCCTGGCTCGTCTACACGATCGACGGGTCACGGGACACCACCTTCCTGAAACGCATGGTGACGAAGCTCCTGCTGAACATGGGGTGGTGGACGAACATCAGGGACGGCTACGGCCTCAACCTCTTCGGGGGCGGCTTTTTGGGGATGGACAACATCTCTGTCTTCGACAGGTCCCGGGACGTCCCGGCCGGCCACCATCTCGAGCAGTCCGACGCGACGAGCTGGGTGGCGTTCGCGTTCCTGTCCATGTTGCGCATCACGCAGGAACTGGCGAAGAACGACCAGGGCTGGGCCGAGTTGCCCACGACCTTCCTGGAGCGCTTCCTGTCGATCGCGCAGGCCACGGACTCGTTCGGCTCCGCCGACGTCAGCCTGTGGGACGACACCGACGGGTTCTACTACGACCTGCTGGTGGACGATGCCGGCGGTCGGGCCGATCCGGTGCGGGTGCGCTCCTATGTGGGGCTCGTGCCGCTGCTCGCCGTCGCGCTGACCCCCGCCTGGGTCGGCGAGCTCGACTGGTACGTCCAGCGGCGGGGATGGCTGGAGGAACACCGGCAGGACCTGTTGCGGCGGCAGGTGATAGTGCATCCGGCCGAGGGCAGGGACGGCGCGCTGTGCCTCGTCCCTCCCGACCGTTACGTCACCGTGCTGAAGCGGTTGTTCGACACCTCCGAGTTCCTGTCGCAGCACGGCGTCCGCTCGCTGTCGGCCGCCTACCGCGACTCCTTCGGCGTGCGGGTGGGCGAGCACGAGTTGCCCATCACCTACGCTCCGGGCGCGTCGGACTCCTCGATCTTCGGCGGCAACTCCAACTGGCGCGGACCGGTCTGGGTGCCCGTCAACGTGCTGCTCGTGGACGCCATGCGCATCTACGCCCAAGGTGCCGGCAACGCGCTGCACGTGGAGTTGCCCACCGGTTCAGGACATCGCGTCACCCTGCAGGACGCGGCGGACGACCTCGCCGAGCGCGTCATCGGCCTGTTCCGGGTGGACCCCTCCTCTGGCAGGCGGCCCAGCCAGCCGCGGGACCACCCCGACAACGACCTGTGGAACTGCCACCCGACCTTCAGCGAGTACTACCACGGCGACACGGGCGAGGGCCTGGGCGCCTCCCACCAGACCGGCTGGTCCGCGCTCGTGGCCCACCTGATCTGCACCTGACGACCAGGGCGAGAACCTTCGATCGGGTTTCGCAGCCGCCTGGCCCGCGCCCGTCACGGGACAGGTGATGCGGCGAAGCTGACGAGGCAGGCCCCGCGGGCGGCGAACGGCAGCAGCGTCGCGGGACGGGACGAGGTGACGTCGATGAGCCCCTGGTGCAGGGCGCACACCACCTCGGGGTGACGGCGGGCACTGGCGAGCAGCGGGCAGGTGCGCAGCCGGAGCCCGTCCCCGGTGGTTTCCGGCGCGAAGCCCTGGCGAGCCAGGACGGTGGCGAGTTCGTTCGCTGACCCGTCTCGTTCGGCGAGCCTGCGTCCCCAGGAGTTCCCCAGCGCGATGGCGGCGGCCCGGGGGTCGGGACCCGCAGCGAGGTGCTCGGCCACGGCGTCGATCAGGGCCGGCTGGTCGTCGTACTCGTCGTCCTGGCCTGCCACCTGCTGTCCGGCCAGCGTCGCGGTGTAGGCCTGTGAAGGACGTCCGCGGCCTTCGGGGGGCAGCAGCGTGACGTCGGCGAAGCCGGTCTCGACGAGGTGGTCGAGCTGGATCCTCACCGTGTTGGGGTGGCCCCCGAGGGAGGCGGTCAGGCCGGCGATCGTGGCCGGCCCGGCCGCTTCCGTGAGCGCACGCAGGACGCGCAGTGCGGCGGCGCGGGGCCTGTCGACCCTCGCCGGCCGCGGTCCCAGGGGGGTTGGCGTGCTCATGGCGCCAGCATAGTGTATTTTTTACATGTCGGCATGGAGAAAAGGACCACGAGATGTGCAGCTACTGCGGATGCGACTCCATCGAGGTGATCGGCAGGTTCATGGCCGAGCACGTCGAGATCATCAACGCGACCGGTGACCTCCGCCGGGCCGTCGCTTCGGGGGACGCCGAGGCGGTGGGGACCGCCCGCGAGCAGGTCGGAATCCTGCTGTGGCCGCACACCCAGGCCGAGGAGGGCGGGCTCTTCAGGGTCATGGCCCGTGACGAGACGTTCGCCGGTCACATCGAGACGCTGTGCGGGGAACACCGCAGCCTGGACGAGTGGCTGTCCGACGTCGTCCCCGGCGACCTGGCGGCGATGGAGAGGTTCGAGAACGCCCTCCGCGAGCACATCGACAAGGAGGACAACGGCCTGTTCCCGGCAGCGGCGGTCTCGTTGGCGGGGGACGACTGGCTGGAGGTGCACAACAGCACGCCGCACTCCCACGGCCCCGGCGAACCCGTGCACACGCACGACCACTCCCACGGGCCGGGCGAGCCCACGCACACGCACGCCCACTCCCACGCACACTGACGGTGGTCACCCCCACGATCGCGGCGCCCGGCGCCGCGAAGCCCACGACCGCCCGGGGACGGCTGGCGCTGCTCGCCCTGGGCGGCGCGTGCCTGATGGCGGGGTTGGACGCCGCCCTGCTGCGGCTTGAGGTGTGGGCAC
>JAEWIK010000065.1 GCA_023387135.1 Actinomycetes bacterium
GGGTGGGCGGTGCGGCGAGCGGCGGGGTGACGAGGTCGAGTGCCGGCGCGACCTGGTGGGCTATGAGTTCCAGCGAGCGGAGCGTGGCCTCGTGGCCGGGGTCGACCGAGTGCACCTGGAAGGCGACCTGCGTGGCCTGCTGGATGATCGGGTCGGCCCCCAGCGTCTCCAGCACCTGCTCGGGAGTGCCGAGGTGGGTGTCGGTCCGGCGGGCCCAGGTGGCGGCGTCGTCGGCCGTCACGCCGAAATTGCCCACCCGAGGGTTGCGCTGGAACCTCTCGAACGCCTGCCGCAGCAACCTGTCGGCTTCTGCCTCGCTGTCGGTCACGACGAGGGTGCGGGACGCGAGGATGCGGGGCGGCACCCCGTCCGGGAGCGCCGCGAGGTAGGCGTCGACGATGGGCTGCTGCAGTTCCTCGAGCGGCAGGTCGGGCCGGTCCGAGGGACGCGGTTGGGTGCGCGACAGCAGCAGGCCGTGGCCCGGACGGCCGGCGCGAGCGCCGCCGCCGGCGGAGAACGTGGCCTGCCAGATCCTGTCGAGCAGGGGCCGCGCATCGGGGTAGAGCACGTTCTCGGGATGGGAGAGCGGGGTGCCCGACAGCGCCTCCAGCAACCGTTCCAGGGCGGCCTCGTAGACGGCGGTGCGATCGCCCGGATCGACGCCGAACGCGGCGAAGGAGGCGGGCGTGGAACCCGACCCGAGCCCGAGTTCCACCCTGCCGCCCGAGAGCAGGTCAGCCACCGCGGCGTCCTCGGCGACCCTGACCACGTTCTCCAGCGGCAGCGTGATGACCCCGGTGGCGAGCCTGATCCTGCTCGTCACTCCGGCCAGGTAGCCCAGCAGGACGAGCGGGGACGGCAGGCCGCCCTCGTCGGCGTGGAAGTGGTGCTGCGCGACCCAGGCGGTGTCGAAGCCGAGTCGCTCGGCCTGCTGCACCTGTTCGGCGGCGTAGGTGTACCTGTCGGCGGCGCTGGATTGTTCGAGCAGCCGGGTGAAGAAACCCAGTGTTGGCATTGGCTGATTCCCCTATTCGATGGCGGCTGCCATGCGGAACGATGAAGACAGTTATCGAGAATCGCTTGCCGGGCCGGAATATTCCACCCCCGTCCAGTCTGTGGACGAATCTGGCCGCCCGTTGTGAATTTCCACGCACCCCTGCTAGCATCGCTCAATGTTGGTCGTAGGTCACGGCCGACGCCCGCGACGAATCGCCTGCCGGTTCGTCCCCTGACAGGAAGCGATCCGAGATGAGCCGACAGACCCGAGGCCTCACCGGCCCCGTCGTGCCTGCCGCCATGTGCGCCGACTCTCGCTGTTGTCCTTGTCAGTGCTGTATGCCCGGCGCGAACTGAGGCACAGGCGAGGTCCCCTGCCGGAAACCCGTCGCCACGGGTAGGCAGCCTGCCGTCTGCACGACCGGCCTGAGTTCGCGTTCCCCATCCTTCTTCGCGTCCGGTTTCAGCCGTTGATTCCGCAACGCTAATACCGCGCGCGGCTCGCAATAGATCGTGCGTCATCTCTTCGGAATTGCGCGCATTTCGTCGCGCCCGAAATACCGGCGCATCACCCTCGATAAACCCCCAGGAGTTCTCGGTGTCCACGTCCAGTACATTCGTCGAGCATTCGGCGCCGATCACCGGAGTCGGCGCCGCCGGCGCGCTCGACCGCCGCAGCGAGTTCCGCGAGTTGTTGGCGGGCAGGTCGCGCAGCAGGTTCCTCACCGCCGCGTGGCAGCACTTCGTCGGCGAGGAGTACGACCCGCTGCGCTTCGCCACCGCGACGGTCGAGTTCACCCGCGCCTGGGACTGGGACTGGGTGAAGATCAACCCTCGCGCCGTCTACTACTCCGAGGCGTGGGGCTCGCGCTACGACCCGGACGACTACGCGGGCGTCGTGCCCCGCCTGGTGGCGCCCGCCATCCAGACGGTGGCCGACCTGACGCGCATCCGTCCGCTCGACCCCGCCGAGAACCCTGTCTTCGCCGAGCACCTGCTGTCGGCACGGCTCATCCGCGAGCAGCTTCCCGACAGGGCGCTCGTACAGACTGTCTTCTCGCCGCTCTCCGTGCTGCTGCAGCTCGCCGGCCTGCCGCTCTACCCCGGGGACGTGGTCAACGGGTCGACGACACCGTTCACCCACGACGACCTGCTGCGCAGCGACCCTGACGGCGTCCACGCCGCCCTCGCCGCCATCAGCCAGACGCTGGCTGACTACGTCGCGGCGTTGCTCGCGCCGCTCGACCAGGGAGGCGCCGGCCTCGACGGCATCTTCTTCGCCGTGACGGGGACCGCGAGCGCCGGCCACTTCACCGCCGACCAGTTCGACGCCTACTCCCGTCAGTACGACAGGCGGGTGCTCGACGCGACAGGGGACGGTGTGGTGGTGTTCCACACCTGCCGTGCCGACTCCCATCCCGAGTGGTTCGCCGACTACCCGATCGACGCCCTGCACTGGGACCAGTTCCTGCCGGGCAATCCTGCCGTGGCGACCGACTTCGGCGTGACTCCTGTCGGCGGAGTGAGCTACGACCTGTTCGGCGTCGGCGGCGACCGCGCGGAGGTCGCCCGGCAGCTCGACGAGACGCTCGCCCACGGCCCCGTCCGGCAGTTCCTGCTCTCGCCGAGCTGCACCATCCCGACCCCCGCCGACCCCGACTCGCTTCGCAGGCTTCGCGAAGCCCACTGAACCCCGCCAGCGACACCCCAGAAGGACCACCCATGACCTCCACCCTGAGACGGATCTCCTCAGCCCTGCTGACCGCGGGCCTCGCGGCCGCGCTCGCCGCCTGCTCGGGCACGTCCGGCGGCGCCCCGTCCGACGGCACCATCTACTTCGGCGTCTCCGCCGCCATCACCGGCCAGTACGCGCAGTACGGCGAGCAGTTCAAGAAGGCCTTCGACCTCGCTGTCGAGCAGGTGAACGCCGACGGCGGCATCGACTCTCGCCCGATCGCCCTGAAGTACGAGGACTCCCAGTCCGATCCCAAGCAGTCGGTGGCCGTCGCCCAGAAGTTCGTCGGCGACAAGGACGTGATCCTCGTCTTCGGCGACTACTCGTCGGCGGCCTCGATCCCGGCGTCGCCCATCTACACCGCGGGCAAGCTCGTCCAGTACGGCTTCAACAACTCCAACCCCGCTTTCACCGACAAGGGGACGCAGTACCAGTGGTCGACCTCGATCACCACCAGCGCGACCTACACCTGGACGGCCGACTACCTCAAGAGCCGGGGCGTGAGCTCTGTCGGCGTCACCTACCTCAACACCGCCGACTGGGGGATCCCCGCCTACGAGGCGTTCAAGGCCGAGGCCGCCAGGATCGGCCTCACCATCACCGCGGCCGAGGGCGTCCTCGACAGCTCCGACGACTACCGTCCGTCGCTCACCAAGGCGGTCGAGGGCAACCCCGAGGCGTTCGTCCACATCGGGTACGGACCCGACGCCGCGAAGCTCGTCACGCAGCTCCGCGCGATCGGCTACCAGGGCACCTTCTACGGCGGCCAGGACGAGCAGTCGTTCGTCGGCACGCCCGACGCCGAAGGGTCAGTGATCGGCGCGCAGTTCCTCGCCACCAACCCCGACCCCGCCGTCCAGGCGTTCGTGAAGGCGTTCAAGGCCAAGTACCCGGACGAGACCGAGGTGACGAGCTTCGAGGCGGGCGCCTACGACGCCCTCAAGGTCGCCGTCGCCGCGGTCAAGGCAGGCGGTGCCACCCGCGAGGGCGTCCTCAAGGGCTTCACCCAGGTCAAGGACGTGCCGAGCGTCGTCTACGGCAGCATCACCCTCGATCCGCAGACCCGCCGCGTCCAGTCGCCCCAACTCACCCCGACCGTCCTGCAGGGCGGGAAGTGGGTGGCGGCGAACGTCTGACCCGACGAGGCACTCACCATCATGTTCGACACCCTGATCGCCGGCCTGCTCCGAGGGAACGTGTACGCCCTCGGGGCGGTCGGTATCTCGCTGGTCTTCGGCGTCATGAACGTCGTCAACTTCGCGCAGTTCTCGTTCTTCGGGCTGGGCGCCATGCTCGCCTGGTTCTTCATCGCCCAGCAGGGGATGTCGTTCTGGGTCGCGCTGCCGCTCGTCCTGGCGATTTGCGGCGGTCTCGGCCTGCTCATCAACATCGCTGTCGTCAGGCCGCTGGCGAAGTTCCTGCCGCTGGCGGCCATGCTGTCCACCTACGCGGTGTCGCAGGTGCTCGACAATGTCTCGCAGTTCGCCTTCACCGCGCAGTTCCGGGTCTTCCCCAAGGTGCTTCCCACCTCGAACCTGCAGGCAGGTGGCATGCGGTTCGGCACCTCGGACGTCGTCATGCTGGGGATCACCGCGGCGGTCATGGTGCTGCTCTCGCTGTTCCTCAAGTACGGCAGGACGGGCCAGGCCATCCGCGCCACGGCGCAGGACCAGGAGGCCGCCCTGCAGGTGGGGATCCCGGTGGGGCTCGTCCAGCACCTCTCGTTCGTCATCGCTTCCGCCCTGGGCGGGCTGGCCGGAGTGTTCATCTCGCTCTACGTCGGCGTCGCCAGCCCGACCTCGGGCCTCAACACCGGCATGACGGCCTTCGTCGCCGCCACGCTGGGCGGGCTCGGCTCGCTGGTGGGCGCCGTCGTCGGGGGCTTCGTGCTCGGGCTGGTCGAGGCCTTCGGCATCCACCTGCTCGGGGACACCTGGCGGGAGATCATCATCTTCTTCGTCCTCATCGTGGTGCTCATCGTGCGGCCGGGAGGACTGCTGGGAAGGGTCCCGCTGATCTCGACCGAACCGCTCACGGGGACCTTCCTCGGGAAGGGCAGGCCCCTCGCTATCCCGCGCTGGGTGTGGCCGGTCGCGCTCGTCGCCGGCGGTGTGGTCGTCCCGCTCGTCGGCAGCGACTACCTGCTGACCACCGGGACGCAGGTGCTGATCTACGCGATCATCGCCGCCGGCTTCACTGTGACCGCCGGGCAGGCGGGGGTCGTGGCGCTCGGTCAGGCTGGAGCGATCGCCGTCGGCGCCTACACCTCGGCCCTCGTGACGCTCAACCTCGGGCTGTCGTTCTGGGCGGCCCTTCCGCTGGCAGGCCTGTCGGCGGCCATCGTCGCCTCGGTGCTCGCCTCCCCCATCTGGGGGGTGAAGGGGCACTACATCTCGATCGCCACCCTCGGGGTGGGAACCGTCGTCGTGGCGGTGATCAGGCTCGTGCTGCCGCAGGGCATCTACGGCATCCCGGTGCCGCAGGTCGGCGACACCATGCTGTGGTCGCCGCAGGCGTACTACCTCATCGACTTCGCCGTCCTCGTCATCACGTTGCTGGTCATGTGGCGCATCAGGCACTCCCACCTCGGCAGGGTGATCTCGTCGGTCGGAGCCGACGAGGTGGCCGCGCTGGCGTCGGGCGTCCGCGTCCGTGACTACAAGGCGCTCGCCTTCGCCGTCTCGGCGTTCTTCGCCGGCGTGGGAGGGTCGCTGCTCGCCCACCAGTACACCTACATCGACCCGACGATCTTCACGATGCTCATGTCGTTGCTCGTCGTGACCATCGTCATCATGGGCGGCGTGGGGCTGCCGTACGGGGCGGTCGTCGGCGCGATCGTGCTGATCGGCACCATGGAACTGCTGCGGTTCACTCCCGAACTGCGGGTCGTCGTCTACGGCCTGGTGCTGATCCTCGTGGTGAGGTTCCGTCCGGGCGGGATTCTGGTGAGGAACTCATGACCGACGTGCTGGCGGACACCAGGACCCGGGCACGGGTCGAGCCCGACCCCCTGCTGGAGGTCACCGGGCTGGAGCGCCACTTCGAGGGGCTGCGGGCCGTGGACGGGATCTCGTTCAGCGTCGGCGCGCACGAGGTGGTGTCGATCATCGGCCCCAACGGCTCCGGGAAGACCACGACGCTCAACCTCGTGACGGGGACGATCCGCGCCCACGCCGGCACCGTCACCCTCGACGGCCGCAGGATCGACCACTCCGACACCTCGCGGATCGCCGAGCAGGGGATAGCGCGCACCTTCCAGAACGGCAGGGTGTTCGCGACGCTGTCGGTGGCCGACAACGTCGAGGTCGGGCTGCACTCGGCGCTGCAGGCGACCCGTCCCTTCCGCGGGCTGTCGCGGTTCTTCCTGCTGCGGTGGGTGGCGCTGTTGGGCGAGTTGTTCGTCGCGGTGATCGGGACGCCGTCGGCGCGCCGCGAGCGGGCGGCAATCGACGCGACGGTGGAGACCGAGATCAGGCGCTTCCAGGAGCGGCTCGGGCCTCGCCGGGACGATCCCGCGTACTCGCTCAGCTACGCCAACCGGCGGCGGACCGAGATAGCGCGCGCGCTGGCGCTGCGTCCGCGGCTGCTGGTCCTCGACGAACCGACGGCGGGGATGAACCAGTCGGAGACCGCCGAGGTGCTCGAACAGTTGCTCGACCTGAAGGCCGAGGGGCAGGCGATCCTGCTCGTCGAGCACAAGCTCGACCTCGTCATGACGGTGTCGGACAGGGTCATCGTGATGGACGGCGGCAGGATCATCGCCCAGGGCAGGCCCGACCAGGTGC
>JAEWIK010000007.1 GCA_023387135.1 Actinomycetes bacterium
GGGCGTGCTGCATGAGGAGCCTTCCCACCCTCGTCATCGAACCGCTGGTGCGCGCCGCGCTGCTGGAAGACCTCGGACGGGCGGGCGACCTCACCACCGACGCGATCATCGACCCCGACTCCCGCTCCCGGGTCGCCCTGGTCTCCCGCGAGGCAGGAGTCGTCGCCGGGCTGGAGTGCGCACGTCTCGCGTGGACGCTGCTCGACCCCGACGTCACCATGGAGGTCCGGCTGCCCGACGGATCGAGGGTGGGCCCGGGCGGGGTCATCGCCACCATCTCGGGGCGGTCGCGCGCCCTGCTCACCGGCGAGCGCGTCGCGCTGAACTTCCTCGGTCACCTCAGCGGCGTCGCGACGGGCACCGCGACCATCGCCGACGCCATCGCGCACACGAAGGCGAAGGTCTGCGACACCCGCAAGACGATCCCCGGCCTGCGCGCGCTGCAGAAGTACGCGGTGGTGGCGGGCGGCGGCGCCAACCACAGGTTCGGCCTGGACGACGCGATCCTCATCAAGGACAACCACATCGCCGTCGCGGGAGGCATCCGCGCGGCGGTGACGAGGGCGCGGGAGAACGCCGGGCACATGGTCAAGCTCGAGGTGGAGGTCGATTCGCTCGACCAACTGCGGGAACTGCTCGACGTGGGAGCCGACGCCGTGCTGCTCGACAACATGGGCCCCGACCTGCTGTCCGAGGCGGTCGCCATGGTGAGCGGACGCATGATCACCGAGGCCTCGGGCAGGATCACGCCGGCGACCGCCGTCCCGCTGGCCGAGGCGGGCGTCGACCTCCTCAGCGTGGGGTGGCTCACCCACTCGGCGCGCGTGCTGGACGTGGGGCTCGACCACCTCGCCTGAGCCGGGCTCCCGGCCGCACCTCAGCCCGCGGGCCTGACCCTGACGGCAGGCAGGTCGGCGGCGTCCAGCGCCGCCGTGCCGCCCTCGACGCTGACCCGTCCGTCGTGCACGACGAGCCTCGTACCGGGGACGACCCCGAGCCGCAGCAGCCTGCCCAGGGTGCCGGTGTCGGCGTCCGACACCCTCACGACGACGTGGGTGCCAGGTCCGGCGTCGTTCAGCCTGGCGGTGTCGGCGGGCGGCCTCCAGCCGCCGTCCAGCGTGGGGATGGGGTCGCCGTGGGGGTCGAAACCCGGGTGGCCGAGCAGGTCGTCGATGCGGTCGAGAAAGTCGTCGGACGCCGCATGTTCGAGCCGCTCGGCGTCCTCGTGCACCTTGTCCCAGCCGTAGCCGAGCACTCCTGCGAGGAAGGTCTCGATGAGCCGGTGCCGCCTGACCATCGCGACAGCGAGCCGCGTCCCCAACGCGGTCAGGGTGACGGGCTTGTACGGCTCGTAGTTCACCAGCCCTTGGGCGGCGAGCCGCCGCATGGTGTCGGACACGTTCGCCTGCGTCGTGTCGAAGCGGGTGGCGAGGCCTTTCGTGGTGATCGGCGGCTCGCCCCACTCCGTCGCCGACCAGATCACCTTCACGTAGTCCTGGGCGACGGCCGTCAGGTCGTCCACCGAGGTCATCACTCGGCTCCGACGATGTTGAGGACGATGAGCGCCAGGTTGAGCGCCACGATGAGGGCCACCACCACCCAGGCAGCCACCCGGAGCGGCAGCGAGTTGGCGTGCTCGCCCATGAGCCGCCTGTCGCCGGTGAGCTTGACGAGCGGGGCCAGCGCGAACGGGATTCCTATGCTGAGCAGCACCTGGCTCAGGACGAGCGCCCACGTCGGGTCGACTCCGGTGCCGAGGATGATGAGGGCAGGGATGAGGGTGATGGCCCGGCGGGCGAGCATGGGCAGCCTGACCCGCAGCAGCCCTGACATGATCGAGGCGCCCGCGTAGCAGCCCACCGAGGTCGACGCGAGGCCGGACGCGAGCAGGCCGATGCCGAAGAGCACGCCGATGGCGGGCCCGAGGCTCTGGGTGATCGCCGCATGGGCGCCCTGGATGGAGTCAGTGCCAGCCACGCCGGGCAGGCTCCCGGCGGCGAGCAGGAGCATCGCGATGTTGACCGCGCCCGCGACGACCATGGACGCCAGCACGTCGCTGCGGGTCGCTCTCAGCAGCCTGCGCAGGTCGCCGTTGCCGGGGTTGCCGTGGCGGTCGCGCGCCAGCGCGGAGTGCACGTAGATGGCATGCGGCATGACCGTCGCGCCGAGCATGCTCGCGGCGAGCAGCACCGACTGGCTGCCCTCGAACCGCGGCACCAGCCCGGCCGCCGCCGACCCCCACGACACGTCGCTGACGAAGAGGCCAGCGACGAAGCCGATGGTGATCACCAGCAGCAGGCCCATCACGATGAACTCGAAGGGACGCTGGCCGCGCCTCGACTGCACGGCGAGCAGCAGCATCGACACGACGCCGACGATCAACCCGCCGAGCAGCAGCGGCACGCCGAAGAGGATCTGCAGCGCGATGGCGCCACCCAGCACCTCGGCGAGGTCCGTCGCGGCCGCCACGAGTTCGGCCTGCCCCCAGTAGAGCAGCCGCGGCCCGCGGCGCAGCCTCTTCCCCAGCAGTTCGGGGAGGCTGTTTCCCGTGACCAGCCCGGTCTTGGCCGACAGGTACTGCACCAGGACGGCCATCGTGTTGGCCGCCACGAGCACCCAGACCAGCAGGTAGCCGTACCGGGAGCCGGCGGTGAGGTTCGCCGCCACGTTACCGGGGTCGACGTAGGCGATCGCGGCGACGAAGGCGGGCCCCCACAACCAGGGCAGCCTGTGCTGCCTGGTGGGGGTCAGTTCCGCTGCCTCCACCGGCGACTCGACCCGGGGCACCGCGCCATTCTCCACGAAAGTTAAGCTACACGAACTCTTCCCCTCGTGGGCGTCTCCCCGGCACGTCCCGCCGCTGTCCGCGTGCGTGGGGCTGCCGCTACCCTGCTCGCATGTCGATCACACCCCAGGTCCCCGGCGTGGAGGGACGCGCCAAAGGCTCCCTCCCGCAGATCACCACCGGCGGGCTCAGCTGGCGCCCGCTGCAGCGAGGGGACGAGCTCGCGCTCCGGACGCTCGCCAACCAGGTGCTGGAGGGCTACGGCGTCTCGAGCCGCTGGTCGGACGAGGAGGCCACCGAGTTCATCGAGTCGCCCTGGCGGAACGTGGCTCGGAACTCGCTGGTCGGGCTCGACGCCGACGGCGTGCCGCGAGCGTACGGCTACGTCTTCCTGCCGCCGGGCGATACCACCCAGGTGAGGGTGCTGATCGGTGGCGGCGTCCACCCCGAGCGGACCGGCGAGGGCATCGGGCGCGAGCTGCTGGCGTGGCTGACCGCCCGCGGACGCCAGGCCGTCGCCGAGGCGGGACGCGACCTGCCGGCCGTCCTGCGCAGCGTCGTCGACGACGACGCTCCCGACACCGTCCACCACCTGCTGCAACGGGCCGGCTTCACCGCCAGGAGGTTCTACTCCGAACTGGCCCGCGACCTCACCAAGCTCGACGAGCAGCCGCTGCCGGAGCCGGAGCTCACCGGCTCGCTGCGGCTCGCGCCGTGGAGCGACGAGCTCGACGAGCCCGCCAGGCTCGCCCACAACGACGCCTTCCGCGACCACTGGGGAAGCCAGCCCATGACAGTGGAGATGTGGGCCGAGACGTCGGGGTTCGCGCCCGAGTGGTCGTACGTCGTGGTGGACGACGAGCCGGACGTCGAGTCGCTGCTGGCCTCGCCCGACACGGACCCCGAGACGGCGGCGGCGCTGCGCGCGGGACTCCCGCTCGTCGTCGGCTACCAGGCCGCCGAGCACTACGAGGACAGCTTCGCGGTCCGCGGGTACGCGTTCGGCTACACCGGCATCCTCGGCGTCCGGCGGGCCTATCGCGGCAAGGGGATCGCCGTCGCGGCGCTCACGGCGGGCATGCGCGCCTTCGCCGCTGCCGGGTTGCAGTACGCCCTGCTGGACGTCGACACCGAGAACCCGACGGGCGCCTACGGCCTGTACTCCAGCCTCGGCTACACCAAGGTGGGAGGCCATCGCGCCTACCTCATCGAGCTGTAGCAAGCGCGTCCGCACTCGGAGCCATTAACTGACGACGCCGGATAGTGACTACGGTGAGACGGTGACATCCACCGATTACTCGATGCTTGACGCACACCGGGTCGAATCCGCCCTCCCCGCCGACGAGTCGCAGACCACCGAGCCGGACCGGCTGGGCCCGAGCTTCCGGCCCACCCATCCGGTGGCCCTGGCTCCCGTCGCCTCGCCGCCGCATTCCGTGGACGGCTTCGTGAGGGAGTTCCTCCGTGAGCTCAACACCGGCCAGGGGGTGGCGCTGTCGCGCTCGTCGGTCAACGACCAGTACCTCGCGCTGGCGCGCACCGTCCGCCACTACCTGATGGCGCGCTGGCTGGAGAACAACCGCAAGCTGCGCGACACCAAGGCGAAGACCGTCGGCTACCTCTCGGCCGAGTACCTGCTCGGACGCCAGCTCAGCAATGCGCTGATGTCGACCGACCTGTTCGACATCGTCGACAGGGCGATGGCCTCCTGCGGGCTCGACCTGGCGACGCTGCGCGCCCAGGAGGTGGAACCGGGTCTCGGCAACGGCGGCCTGGGCAGGCTCGCCGCCTGTTTCATCGACTCGCTCGCCACCATGAACGTCCCGTGCATCGGCTACGGCATCCGCTACGAGTACGGCATCTTCAAGCAGACCTTCGTCGACGGACGCCAGGTGGAGCAGCCTGACACCTGGCTGGCGCTCGGCAACCCGTGGGAGTTCGCCCACCCCGAGTCGGCAGTGCAGGTCGACTTCGGCGGACGCACCGAGACCTACACCGACTCCGACGGCGTCGAGCGCACTCGCTGGCTGCCTGACTGGAACGTGCTCGGCATCCCCTACAACTACATGGTTCCCGGCTACCTGAACGGCCGCGTCAACACGTTGCGGCTGTGGAGCGCGCAGGCCACCAAGAGCTTCGACCTCTCGATCTTCAACGCCGGCGACTACGCCGAGGCGGTCAGGGCCCAGACCTTCGCCGAGAACATCACGAAGGTGCTCTACCCGGAGGACTCGACCCCGCAGGGCAAGGAACTGCGCCTGCAGCAGCAGTACTTCTTCGTCGCCTGTTCGCTCCGCGACTTCATCGAGCGGACGATGGGGCCGGACGTCGATATCCACACCCTGCCGGACAGGATCATCTTCCAGCTCAACGACACCCACCCCGTGATCGGCGTCCCCGAGCTGATGCGCATCCTCGTGGACGAGAAGAAGCTGGAGTGGGACGACGCCTGGGACATCACCAAGCGTTGCTTCGCCTACACCTGCCACACCCTGCTGCCCGAAGCGCTGGAGGTCTGGCCGACCGACCTGCTGGGACGCCTGCTCCCCCGCCACCTGGAGATCATCAACAGGATCAACGAGGAGTTCCTCGCCGAGGTGCGCGCCGCCTTCCCCAACGACGAGATCCGCGCCCGCAGGATGTCGATAGTCACCGACTACCCGGAGCGGGCCGTGCGCATGGCGTACCTCGCCACCGTCGCCGGGAGCAAGGTGAACGGCGTCGCCGAACTGCACTCGCAGTTGCTGCGCGACAAGGTGCTGCCCGACTTCTCCGAGTACTGGCCCGAGAAGTTCACCAATGTGACCAACGGCGTGACCCCCCGCCGCTTCATCAGGCTGGCGAACCCCGGGCTGTCCGAACTCATCACCGACACGATCGGGGTTGGCTGGCTGACCGACCTCGAACGGCTGGAAGAGCTGGAGCCGTACGCCGACGACGCCGACTTCCGGGAGGCGTTCGCCGAGGTGAAGGCGAACAACAAGCTCCGGCTGCACAACGTCCTCAGCACCCGTGACGGCATCGACCTGCCGTCAGGGCACCTGCTCGACGTGATGGTGAAGCGCCTTCACGAGTACAAGCGGCAGAGTCTCAAGGTGCTGCACATCGTCACGTTGTACGAGCAGATCCTCAGCGGCAAGGTGAAGCCCGAGGACGTCACCCCCCGGACCTTCGTGTTCGGGGCGAAGGCAGCACCCGGGTACCGGCTGGCCAAGGAGACGATCTTCCTGATCAACTCCGTCGCCAAGGTCATCAACTCCGACCCCGCGGTGGAGGGTCGGCTCACCATCGCCTTCCCGGCGAACTACAACGTCACGCTCGCCGAGCGGCTCATTCCCGCGGCCGACCTGTCCGAGCAGATCTCCTTGGCCGGCAAGGAGGCCTCGGGAACGGGCAACATGAAGTTCGCCCTCAACGGCGCCCTCACCATCGGCACCGACGATGGCGCGAACGTCGAGATCCGCAAGCTGGTGGGAGACGAGCACTTCTTCCTGTTCGGCCTGCTGGAGCCCGAGGTCGCCGAACTGCAGAGCCGCGGCTATCGTCCGCACGAGTTCTACGAGAGCAACCCGCAGCTGAAGGCCACCCTCGACCTGATCGCGTCGGGCCACTTCTCCGGCGGCGACCGCGGTGTCTTCGAGCCGCTGGTCTCGAACCTGCTCTACGAGGACAGGTTCCTCGCCCTGGCCGACTTCCAGTCGTACCTCGACGCCCAGGCGAAGGTCGACGCCTACTACGCCGACCAGAGCGCCTGGACGCACTCGGCGATCCTGAACGTGGCCCGCTCCGGCTACTTCTCCTCCGACCGCTCCATGCGCGACTACCTCGACAGGATCTGGCGCATCTAGCCCGGCAGTCCCACGCGATCGGGAGCCCACACCGACAGTGCGGGCACCCTGGCCTGCGCTACGTAGACGCGGGCGTGCGACTACCGACTGAGGGCGGGCTGACTTGCGGTTTTCGGATTCCTGGCTTGAGACCGAACGTAGTCGCGGGGTTCCGGCGGTCGGGCGCCGAGGGCGCTCCGTACCCTCGTCTTGCGGGGCACCGGACGAGGGGGCGTGCAGATGATCGGTGACGACACGGCAGTGTCGCTGGCACTTCGCCTGGGCATCGACGAGGCGGACCACAGGCAGGCCGCTCTGGACGCGGTCTCGGAGGCGGTCATCACCATGTTCGCCCTCCGGGCTAAGGCCGACATCTACCAGGTGCGCATCGACTGCCGGCTCGCCGCCGCGGCGGCCCTCGGCGCGACGATCGAGGACCTCGCCGCCGCCGCCGCGATGAGCCCCGCCGAGGTCAGGTCCCGGCTCGAAGCAGCCCGCAACCGCCCCCGCCCGGCAGTCCGAACCGGCCCCGGATCGACCGCCCGCCCGGGCGGTTCGCCCGGGCTCACCTGACGGGCGCTCCCGCGGGCTCCCTTAGGCTTGGGGCATGACTGGGGACACGCTGCCGTCGCTGGAGCCCTCTCGCAAGCAGCAACGGGGGACGACCGATCTGGACCTGGTCCTGTCGATCCTGGCCGAGGGCGTCATCGCCCACGTGGCGTTCGTCAGGGACGGGTGGCCCGTCGTGCTGCCCTTCCACTACGGGGTGGGCGACCTCGGCGACGGGCGCGGCAACCAGATCGTCGTCCACGGCTCGACCGGCGGGACCGCGT
>JAEWIK010000141.1 GCA_023387135.1 Actinomycetes bacterium
ACCATGCGGTCGGCCACCCGGCACGAGGCGATCTGGCTGGAGGCGATAGGCAGTGCCCTGCAGCTTCCGCGCAGTGCGCTGCCGCCGCGCCAGTTGGCGTCGGCCGGCCCGCCGCAGCCGCGTTCCTGGCAGGCCCGCTGGCCCGAATCCTGGGAACGCTGGTCGCGGGTGCGTCCGGCGCTCGTCGAGCGCGCCGAGCAGCTCCAGGTGCCGGTGGAGAACCTGATCTCCCCCGATGTCGTCAAGCGCCTGCTCTGGGAGTCGTCTCCCGGCATCGGCGCCGCGGAGCTCGAGGAGCGGCTCGCCGCCCTTGGCGCTCGCCAGTGGCAGCGCGAGCTCGTGGCACCGGTCATCCTCGCCGCCTGGGACTGACCCGGCGCCGAGGGCGTACCCTCGGCCGACGCCACGATCCCCCCGACAACGGGACGAGCCCGCCGGGACCACCGTCCCGACGGGCTCGTCTCAGAGCGGGCTGTTACGAGGCGTCACCGTGCCGGCGGCGACGACCCAGCAGCAACAGCGAACCTGCGAGGATCGCCGCCAGGGCCGCCCCCAGCAGGGAGGTGGTGCCCTCGCTGCCGGTCATGGCGAGCACCGCCGTCGGGGTCCCCTCCTCTGCCTCGGGCTCCTCGCCCAGCACGGCGAGCAGGAGGTGCACCGTGGCATCGTCCTCGTCGTGCCCGGTATCGGACGGGTTCCCGAACAGGTGGTAGTCCACCGCCGCCACGTTGTCGATGTCGGTGACGTCGGTCTCCGGATCGACCGTGACGCCGAGGGTGATGGCAGGGGCCGACTGGCCGGGCTGCAGCACCCCGAACAGGTCACAGGTGAGCAGGCCGCCGTAGCCGTCGGCGTCGGTGCCCGTCACCTCGCAGGAACGCCAGCTCGGGAACGACGGGCTGGCGCCTGTCGTGACCTGGTCCACCTTCAGGTGGCTCGGGATCGGGTCGGTGACCACGACACCGTCGGCCGCGCCGTTGCCGGCGACGTTCTTGACGGCGAGGTCGTAGTCGAACGACTCGCCCGGCACCGTCTCGGTGACGCTGGCGGTCTTGGTGATCTCCACCTTGGTGCTCCTGGCGACCATGCAGTCGGCGCTGGCGTCAGGGTAGGCGACGTTGAAGGAGATCTCGGGGTTGACGCTGAAGGTGACCTTCGAGCCGAAACGCCACGAGTAGTCGAGCTCGCTGTCGTCCAGGATCATCCCGTTGAACAGGTGGGTCTGGCGCTGCTCGGCAGTCATCGGCGTCGTCGTCCCCGGCAGGTAGTAGTTGCTGCCGTCCGGGGCGTAGTCGGAAGCCCTCAGCGGACGCCACCCCGGCCAGTCGGTGCTGACACCGCCGGGTCCGAAGCCGGCCCCGGGCCAGGCGAGGGTGTAGACCTCACCGCGGTGCACTCCCGACATGCCGGCGTCGGCCGGGTCGGCCCCCGGAACCGGGTTGCCGGAGCCGTCGACGGCCATCCAGTTCAACGTGATCGGCAGGTCCTTGAGGTTGGCCGTCGTGTTGACGCTGAACGTCAGGTAGGCGGCGTCCGCCACGCACTTGACCCCGACGTTCGCCGCGATGTCGCGGGTCTCGAGGTGGTCGCTCGCGCAGTTGTTCTCAGGGTTGCTGTCCATGTCGGCAGCCACGCACGCGGTGTTGACGAGCGCGTTGCCGTCGAGTTCCGGCATCGCCGACACGCCACCGGTCGCGACCGGAGCCTGGTCAAGCGGCGTGACCTTCACGTGAACGGTGATGTCCGCGCTCGCACCCACAGCCAGGCTCGGGATGCTGACCGACACCTTGCCGTCGGCGTCCACCAGCGCCGGAGCGTTGGCGTTCGTCCACCCCGTCGGCAGGGTCAGGCCGAGGACGGCGAGGCGGGACGGGACCGGATCTGTCACCACGACGTTGGTGGCGGCGTTGGTGCCGTTGTTCGTCACGGTGAGCAGGTAGTCGAACTCCTGGCCGGGTTCGACGCTGGTGCCCTCCATGGACGAGTGGGTCTTGGTGATGCCCACGTCGGTCCACTGCTGGACGGCGCAGACCTCGACGCTCGCGCTGGAGGTCAGGTCACCCGCCACCTGGTCGTCGCCCTCGCGTGCGGGGGCCGGAGCGCCCTCGGCACCGGTGAGCGTCGCCGTGTTGTCGAACGGCACGCACTGTCCGGCCGCCACCGACTCGCCGAGGTGGCGGGTGTAGAGGAAGCTGGTCGACTTCGTGTCGGACGCGAGCAGCGTGGCGGCGTCGAGTGTGCGCTGGGCCGGCGTGAAGGCGGCTGCGAACTCCGGTGCCGTGTCGGTGACGACGATCGTCTGGTCGGTCACGGTGGGCGTGGCGGTGGCGAAGTCGAAGCCTGCGTACGAGCGGGCCCAGCTCCCGTGGGTGTCGGGCGACACCGCGCCGGGAAGGTCTTCGTCAGCCCAGTCGATGAGCCCGACGTTGATGCCTGCCGTGGTCGCGTTGGTGCCCGCGGGCATCGTGCAGTCCACCGGAACGGAGACTGTGCCCCACTCCGAAGGCTTGGTGCCGGTCGCCGCCGGGACCACGAGGTTGCCCGGATCGGTCACAGTGCAGGACGCACCGGCGAGCCGGATGTCGTCACTGAAGGTCACCGGGACCGGCTTGGCGTTCGGGTTGGCCGCCCAGATGGTGCCGGTGAGCTTGAAGTTCGAGTCCTGAGGCCCGGACGGCATCACGGTGAGCTGGTAGTCGAACGGCGCCGTGGCGCCGGGTGCGACCTGGGCGGTCGCGGAGCCGACGACTGTCTTGGTGATCTTCCAGTCGTAGTCCCTGTCGTAGGACGGGGTCACGTACTTGCGCACCTTGAGCGGCGCGTAGCCCGCGCAGACGTCCACGCTCGCCGAGGCGGTGAGGTCACCCGCGACCTGGTCCTCGCCCGTCCTGTCCAGCGCCGGGTTGCCGCTCAGGGCGGCGACGACGGCGGTGTTGTCGAAGGTCGAGCAGGAGCCCGGCAGCACGGTGCTGCCCAGCATGCGGCTGTAGGTGAAGGTCACCGACTTGCTGTCGCTCGCCAGGATGTCGGCGGCGTGCAGCGTCCGCTGGTCCTGGGTGAAGGTCGAGGCGAACTCGGGTGCCGAGTCGGACACGACGACGTCGCCGTCAGTCACTGTCGGAGTGGCGGTCGAGAAGTCGAAGGCCGCGTAGTTGCGCGCCCACGAGCCACCGGTGGTCGGTGAGATGGCACCCGGAAGGTCGGCCTCGTCCCAGTCGACGATGCCGATGTTCTGCCCGGCGGAGGTCGCGTTGACCGACGCCGGCATGGTGCACGCGAAGGGCACCTGGAGCTGGCCCCAGTCGGCCTGCGAGCCGCTGGTGGCGGCCGGCACCATCACGTTGGTGGCGTTGGTGAGGACGCACTGTCCGCCGGCGACCCGCAGGTCGTCGCTGACGGTGACCTTGACTGCCTTCGGGTTCGGGTTGACGACCCAGATGGAGCCGGTCAGGCGGAAGTTGGAGTCCTTGCCCGCGGTCGGCGTCACTGTGACGCTGTAGTCGACCTCACCGTTCTGGCCGGCGCGCACGCTCATCGGGCTGTCGGAGGTCACCTGCTTGGTGATCTTCCAGTCGTAGTCCCGCTCGTACGAAGCAGTGACGTACTTGCGCACCTTCAGCGGCAGCCAGGTGGGCTCGCTCACCGTGGGGCTGGGCGTCGGCGTCGTCTCGGTGGTGAGGTTCTGGGTCCGTGCCTGGGCCGTCTTGGTGGGCGCCGGTGACGCGGTACCCGCCGTCGAACGCTCGGCAGGAGCGCTCTTGGTGGGCTTCACGGGCTCGGGCGCCGGCTTCTCGCTCGGCTCGGCCTTGGGTGCGGGGTCCTTGGGCTCCGCGCTGGGCTCGGGCTTCGGGTCCGGCTTGGCTTCCTCGCTCGGCTCGGCCTTGGGCTCGGACGTCGGCTCCTCGCTCGGTTCCGCCTTGGGCTCCTCGCTGGCCTCCGCCTTCGGTTCGTCGGCCTGGGCTGACGCCACAGGCTCACCGGTCGTGGACTCCTCGGCACCGGCTGTGGGCAGGCTGACCAGCGACAGCACGAGCGCGAGTGACGTGGCGATCAGGGCGCGTAGCCATCCCCGTCGCCATGGTGATTGAAAAGCCGCCCGCCTCGATGTGGACGCGACAGCGCGCAGATGTAGCGCAAACATGACATTCCCCCCAATGTCGGGCCTCGTTTCCCCCGTACGAGTTACCCAATCGGGATGTTACCCCTGACTGCCGGCAGTTTCACCCCATGTTTCACGCCGATCTGCAGTATTACCACCTTGCAGCGGTCCGGCGGGACGCTGGCTACGGACGATGCTCGCCTCGACCCACCGCGCCGGCCGCGGCCCCGATCGCCCGGCCGGCCCGGGTGATGACGGCACGCGTCCCGGCACCGGCGAGGCGCCAGGAGCCGCCTCGGCAATTAGCGCAGGTCGGTCGTGGGAATCGACAGGATGTGCCGGGAGAATGCCTCGGTCACTTCCCGGGCAATCTGCTGCGGCGTCAATCCGATGCTCTCGATGAGTTCGGAGCGGGCGCCGTGGGAAAGGAAGTCCTGCGGAATTCCGAACTCGCGCACCGTCGTGGCTATGCCGGACGCCCTCGCCTCCTGCGAGAGCCGCGAGCCCAGACCGCCGGCGATGCCGCCGTCCTCGATCGTCGCGACGAATTCGTGGGACCTGACCAGGTCGAGCAGGTCGGGCGAGACAGGCAGCGCCCACACCGGGTCGACCACCGTCGCGTTGATGCCCTGCTGGGCGAGCCTGTGCCCCACCTCCACGGCAGTGCCGCAGAACTGTCCGTAGCCGACGATGAGCACCCTGGCGTCCTCGCCCGCGAGCAGGATGTCGACGTCGCCGTGGCTGGCCACCGCAGGGATCGGTTCGGGAAGCTCCTCCTTGGAGTACCGCAGCACCGTCGGGCAGTCGTCGGTGGCCACGGCCCGGCGCAGCGCCTCACAGAGCCGCTCCTCGTCCCGTGGCGCGGCGAGCTTCAGGCCGGGGACGAGCCCCAGCAGCGACAGGTCCCACATGCCGTTGTGGCTGGGGCCGTCGGGCCCTGTCACGCCCGCCCTGTCGAGGACGAAGGTGACGCCCTGGCGATGCAGGGCGACGTCCATCACCACCTGGTCGAAGGCGCGGTTGAGGAACGTGGCGTAGACGGCGACGACGGGGTGCAGCCCGCCGGCGGCGAGCCCGGCCGCCGAGGCGACGGCGTGCTGCTCGGCGATGCCGACGTCGAACACCCTGTCGGGGAAGAGCTTGGCGAACGTGTCGAGCCCGGTCGGGTGCAGCATCGCGGCGGTGAGGGCGACGACGTGGTCGTTGGTGGCACCGATCCTGGCGAGTTCGTCGCCGAAGGCGTGGGTCCACGTCCTGATGCCGGGCTCGGCCAGCGACTCCCCCGTCAGCTCGTCGAACTGCCCGACGGCGTGGAAGCGGGCCTCCTCGTCCTCCTCGGCGGCCCTGAAGCCCCTGCCCTTCTGGGTGATGCAGTGGACGAGCACGGGCCCGCCGAAGTTCTTCGCCTGCTGCAGCGCCAGCTCGACGGCGTGCACGTCGTGGCCGTCGATGGGCCCGACGTACTTCAGGCCGAGGTCGGTGAACATCCCCTGCGGCACCAGGACGTCCTTTACTCCCATCTTGATGCCGTGGAGGATGCCGTACACCATGGGGCCGATCTTCGGCATGGCGCGCACGGTGCGCTTGATCCACGACAGCAGGCGCTCGTAGCGCCTGTCGGTCCTGATGGCCGCGAGCTGCTGGCCGAGCCCCTGCAACTGGGTGGCGATGCCGCCGACGGTCGGGGTGTAGGAACGGCCGTTGTCGTTGACGACGATGACGAGCTTGAGGTCGGGCTGGACGGCGATGTTGTTGAGCGCCTCCCATACCATGCCGCCGGTGAGCGCGCCGTCGCCGATGACGGCCACGACGCAGCGGTCGTCACCGCGCACCTTGAAGGCCTTCGCCATCCCTTCCGCCCACGACAGCGACGCCGAGGCGTGCGAGTTCTCCACCCAGTCGTGCTCGGACTCGGCGCGGGACGGATAGCCCGACAGCCCACCGGACTGGCGCAGCGACGGGAAGCCCGCCTGCCTGCCGGTGATGATCTTGTGGACGTAGCTCTGGTGGCCGGTGTCGAAGATGATCGGATCGTGCGGCGAGTCGAAGACGCGATGCAGCGCGAGGGTCAGTTCGACGACGCCGAGGTTGGGGCCGAGGTGACCGCCGGTGCGGCTGACATTGCTGATCAGGAAGGCACGGATCTCGTCGGCGAGTGTCGTGAGCTGATCGATGCTCAATCCACGCAGGTCCGAGGGTTGCGCGATCGATTCCAGTAATGACACGTCCCCGAGTGTACGCCGCACGTAGCCGCGGCCCGGTTAGGGGGACCTAAGCAGACCAGCCACTGCCGGCGAGCGCCTGCTCACCCCCACAGGACGCTCGCGACGAAGCCCGCGACGGCCGCCACCAGGGCGAGCGCCAGGCACGCCAGTTGGAGGTCCTGCACGCGACGGCGCGGGCTCCACGGGGCGCTCGCCACCGCGGCCGCGGCCGGCAGCAACAGCAGCGCCACCCACCACCACCACTGCAGGACGTACCCCAGCAGCATGAGCAGGCACAGCAGGCCCGCCGCCGTCCCCAGCAGCACGCCGGCCCAGCGGCGCAGCTTCAGCAACGCGAGAGTTCCGGCATAGGCGACGAGGAAGCCGAGGAACGCCAACCCGGCAGCCCACACGAGCTCACAGGTGACCGAAGCGTCGTCGCCGCCGGCCGTCGCAGGGGTGCACGCCAACGGACGGGCGACCTGGTAGGCGATGAGGGCCAGCAGCCCGCCGACCACGGCGGCGATGACGGCCCCGAGATAGCTCCACGCCACCCGACTGGCGACGTCGGGCCCCTCCGCGGGGGCTGCCTGCGGCGTCCTCGCCTGCGTCCCGGTCTTCTTCACCCCGTCAGCCTAGGGACGCCACCTGTGCGAAGGCGGTGCGCCTCACCGTTCGAGCAGCGAGCGCAGCACGTACTGCATGATCCCGCCGTGCCGGTAGTAGTCGGCCTCTCCCGGGGTGTCGATGCGCACGACTGCCTCGAACCTGATCGGCTCCCCCTCGCCCTTGGCGGTGACGGTGACAGTCTGCGGGGTGATCCCCCGGTTGAGCGCCGTGACGCCGGCGATCGAGAAGGTCTCGGTGCCCGTGAGGCCGAGGGAGTCCGCGTTCTCGCCGTCGGGGAACTGCAGCGGCAGGACTCCCATGCCGATGAGGTTGGAGCGGTGGATCCGCTCGTAGCTCTCGGCGATGACCACCTTCACTCCGAGCAGGGCCGTCCCCTTCGCCGCCCAGTCGCGCGACGAGCCGGAGCCGTACTCCTTGCCGGCGAGCACGACCAGCGGCGTTCCGGCCGACAGGTAGTGCTGCGAGGCCTCGTACACGGTGGTGACCGGGGCGTCGGGCTTGGTGAAGTCCCTCGTGAAGCCGCCCTCGGTGCCGGGGGCGATCTGGTTCCGCAGCCTGATGTTGGCGAACGTGCCGCGGATCATCACCTCGTGGTTGCCGCGCCTGGAACCGTAGGAGTTGAAGTCGGAGCGTGCCACCCCGTGCTCGGTCAGGTACCTGCCCGCCGGGCTGTCTGTCTTGATGGCTCCCGCCGGCGAGATGTGGTCGGTGGTCACGGAGTCGCCGAGCTTGAGCAGGGCCCGCGCTCCCGCGATGTCGGTCACCGCCTTGGGCTGCCGGGGCAGGTTCTCGAAGTACGGCGGCTTGCGGACGTAGGTCGAGGAGTCGTCCCACTCGAAGACCTGCCCCTGCGGGGTCGGCAGCGAGCGCCAGGTCTCGTCGCCGGCGAAGACGTCGGCGTAGCGGGAGGTGAACATGTCGGCGGAGATCGAGGAGTTGACCACCTCGTCCACCTCGGCCTGGGTCGGCCAGATGTCCTTCAGGTAGACCTCGGTGCCGTCGGACGCGGTGCCCAGCGGCTCGGTCGTGAGGTCGATGTCCATCCGTCCGGCGAGCGCGTAGGCGACCACCAGCGGCGGGCTGGCCAGGTAGTTCATCTTCACGTCGGGGTTGATCCGGCCCTCGAAGTTGCGGTTGCCCGACAGCACCGACGTGACGGCCAGGTCGTTGTCGTTGACCGCCTTGGACACCTCGGGGATCAGCGGGCCTGAGTTGCCGATGCACGTGGTGCAGCCGTAGCCGACGAGGTCGAAGTCGAGCGCGTCGAGGTACTGGGTGAGCCCCGCCTTGGCGTAGTAGTCCGTGACGACCTTCGACCCGGGAGCGAGCGAGGTCTTCACCCACGGCTTGCGGGTGAGTCCCTTCTCGACAGCCTTCTTGGCGACGAGGGCCGCCCCGACCATGACCGAAGGGTTGGACGTGTTGGTGCACGACGTGATGGCGGCGATGGTGACGGTGCCGTGGTCGAGGGTGAAGGTGGTCCCGTCCGCCAGCGTCACGGGGGTCGGCCTCGACGGACGACCGAGGTTCGGCGGGGCGTCCTCGCCGTACTCATGAGGCTCGGCACCGTCGTCGGGGGCCGACGTCGGGGCGTCGGAGGCCGGGAAGCTCTCGGCGACCGCCTCGTCGTAGCCTGTGACGCCGTCGGGGACGTAGTCGAGCAGGGCCTGGTTGAAGCCCTCCTTGGCGTGCGCGAGCACCACCCTGTCTTGCGGACGCTTCGGCCCCGCGATGCTCGGCACGACGGTGGCGAGGTCCAGTTCGAGGTACTCGGAGAACCTGGGCTCGTGCCGCGGGTCGTGCCACAGCCCCTGCTCCTTGGCGTACGCCTCGACGAGCGCGAGCTGCGCCTCGGGCCGCCCGGTCAGGCGCAGGTAGTCGATCGTCTTGGAGTCGATCGGGAAGATCGCGATGGTCGAGCCGTACTCGGGGCTCATGTTGCCGATGGTGGCGCGGTTGGCGACGGGGACCTCAGAGACGCCGGTGCCGTAGAACTCGACGAACTTGCCGACGACCTTGTGCTTGCGCAGCATCTCGGTGATCGTGAGCACGAGGTCTGTCGCGGTCGCGCCCTCCGGCAGCTTGCCCGACAGCTTGAAGCCGACGACACGCGGGATGAGCATCGACACGGGCTGCCCCAGCAGCGCGGCCTCGGCCTCGATGCCTCCGACGCCCCAGCCCACGACCCCGAGGCCGTTGACCATGGTCGTGTGGGAGTCGGTGCCGACGCAGGTGTCGGGGTACGCCTGCAGGACGCCGTCCACCTCTCGGGGGAAGACGACCCGGGCGAGGTGCTCGATGTTGACCTGGTGGACGATGCCGGTGCCCGGCGGCACCACGACGAAGTCGTCGAAGGCCGTCTGGCCCCAGCGCAGGAACTGGTAGCGCTCGCGGTTGCGCTGGTACTCGAGCTCGACGTTGCGGGCGAACGCGTTCTCGCTGCCGAAGAGGTCGGCGACGACCGAGTGGTCGATCACCATCTCGGCGGGCGCCAGCGGGTTGACCCTGGCGGGGTCGCCCCCGAGCTGCGCCATCGCCTCACGCATGGTGGCGAGGTCCACGATGCAGGGGACGCCGGTGAAGTCCTGCATGATGACGCGGGCGGGCGTGAACTGGATCTCGCGGTTGGGCTGTTCGGAAGGATCCCACGCCCCCAGCGCCGCGATGTCCTCGGCCGTCACGTTGGCGCCGTCCTCGGTGCGCAGCAGGTTCTCCAGCAGCACCTTGAGGCTGAACGGCAGGGTGTCCGCCCCTTCGACAGTGTCGATCCTGTAGATCTCATAGCTGGTGTCCCCAACAGCGAGATCGGCCCTCGCTCCGTAGCTGTCGATGCCCATCGATCCTCCTCGACACGAAATATCTCGATATCGAAATATTACCTCATGCTGTTACAGGGACGGTAGCGCACGCGCCGATTGCTGAGCCGGTGAGGAAGCGAGTTCCAGCCGATGCCGAGGGGCAGGCGTGAGAGCCCCG
>JAEWIK010000175.1 GCA_023387135.1 Actinomycetes bacterium
CCGGGGCACAGTCGGTGGAGACGCTGGTGCGGTGGCTCAGCACCGTCCGGCAGGCGCCGCGCCAGGTTCCCGACGAGGTCCGCCGGTTGCGGCTCGCCGAGGCCCTGCTCGACCGCCGCGATCCTCACGGCTGCCTGTACGTGCTGGCGCCGCTGCGCCCGGAGTACGACGGCGAGACGAACGTCGAACTGCTCTCGGCGCGTGCCCTGCTGGCGTCGGCCAGCCTGCGTCCCGCGCGGGAGAAGCTCGAACGCCTGGTCGCGCAGTACCCGGGCGACGCCTACCTGCACGGCCTGCTGGGTCGCGTCCTGAAGCGCCTCGGTGAGCCCGACAGGGCGGCCGCCCACCTGGCGATCGCCGGGGCGATGGAGCGCGACGTCGCCTGACCACTGTCGTTCCGGGGAGCTAGATTGCTCGCGTGACGAGGAACGAGGCTGAGGCCAGGCACGCGCGGCTGAGCGCGGAGATCACCGAGCACCGGCGCCGCTATTACGTCCAGGACGCCCCGACCATCAGCGACGGAGAGTTCGACGGGCTGATGGTCGAGCTGCTCGCGCTTGAGGCCGAGTTCCCCGACCTCGCGACCGCCGAGTCGCCCTCCCAGCAGGTCGGCGGCTACGCCTCGGCGACCTTCTCGCCCGTCGTGCACAGGCTGCCGCTCATGAGCCTCGACAACGTCTTCAGCGAGGCCGAGTTCAGGCGCTGGGCCGACCGCGCGAGTTCGCTGGCGAAGGGTGACCTGGGCGGCCTGCTGTGCGAGGTGAAGATCGACGGCCTCGCCCTCGACCTGGTCTACGAGAACGGACGGCTGGTCTCGGCGGCGACCCGCGGCGACGGGGTGGTGGGCGAGGACGTGACCGCCAACGTCCGCACCATCTCGTCCATCCCCGCCCGGCTGCCGGGCTCGGTCCCCGAGGTCGTCGAGGTCAGGGGCGAGGTCTTCATGCGCAGGGAGGACTTCGACGCGCTCAACGCCGGCCTCGTCGAAGCAGGCAAGTCGCCGTTCGCCAACCCCAGGAACTCGGCGGCGGGCTCGCTGCGGCAGAAGGACCCGCGGGTCACGGCCAGCCGCAACCTCGCCTTCCTCTGCCACGGCCTGGGCGAGGTGACCGGCGGCGTGCCCATCGCCAGGCAGTCCGAGGGTTACGAACTGCTCGCCTCCTGGGGGCTCCCGACGAGCCCCCACGCGTCGGTGGTGCCCGACGTCGACGCCGCCTGGGCGTACATCGAGGGCTTCGCCGACCGCCGGCACTCGCTCGAGCACGACATCGACGGCGTCGTGGTGAAGGTCGACGACAGGCAACTCCAGTCCCGGCTCGGCCAGACCTCGCGCGCTCCCCGCTGGGCGATTGCCTTCAAGTACCCGCCCGAGGAGGTGACCACCGAATTGCTCGACATCCTCGTCAACGTGGGAAGGACGGGCAGGGTCACTCCGTACGCGAAGATGACGCCCGTCGTCGTCGCGGGGTCGACAGTCGAGGCGGCCACCCTGCACAACGCCTCGGAGGTCGTCCGCAAGGGGGTGCTGATCGGCGACACCGTCATCCTGCGCAAGGCGGGCGACGTCATCCCCGAGATCCTGGGCCCGGTCGTCGAGTTGCGGGACGGCAGCGAGCGTCCGTTCGTCATGCCCACCCACTGCCCGTCCTGCGGCACCGAACTGCGGCCGGAGAAGGAGTCCGACGCCGACATCCGCTGCCCCAACCAGCGTTCGTGCCCCTCGCAGTTGCGGGAGCGGCTGTTCCACCTCGCCTCCAGGGCCGCCCTCGACATCGAGGTGCTGGGCTGGCAGGCCGCCGACGCCCTGCTGCGGGCGGGCCTGTTGACCGACGAGGGCGACCTGTTCTCCCTGACCGAGGAGAAGCTGAAGTCGGTGGGCCTGTTCACCACCAAGGCCGGAGGGCTGTCCGCCAACGGCCGCAAGCTGCTCGACAACCTCGAGGTCGCGAAGACGCGGCCGTTCGCCAAGTTCCTCGTCGCGCTCTCCATCCGTCACATCGGCAAGGGGATCGCCCCCGACGTGGCGGCCGCCTTCCCGTCCATCCACGCGCTGCGCGCCGCGTCGTACGACGAGCTCGCGGCGGTCGAGGGAGTGGGCCCGACGCTCGCGGCGTCCATCACCGAGTGGTTCACCGTCGACTGGCACCGCGCGATCGTCGACAAGTGGCTGGCCGCGGGCTGCGTCATGGCGGACGAGGAACGCCACGGCGAGGAGCTTCCCCAGGTGCTCGCCGGGCTCACCGTCGTGGTGACAGGCTCCATCCCCGGCTACTCCAGGGACGGTGCCAATGCAGCGATCACCGATCGCGGCGGCAAGGCCGCCAGCTCGGTGTCGGCGAAGACCGACTTCGTCGTGGTGGGGGAGAACGCCGGCTCGAAGTACACCAAGGCTGTCGACCTCAAGCTCCCCATCCTCGACGCCGCGGGCTTCGAGGTGCTGCTCTCCGACGGCGCCGACGCGGCTCGGGCTGTTGCCCGCAGCGAATAGGCTGGCCGCCGTGGACGGGCTCAACAGCAACCTCAACCTGAACGAGGGAGCGCCCCCGCGCGTGATGCCGCGGATCGGCGAGTGGGGCCCGCTGGACGTGCCCGCCACCCGTCAGAAGCGCAGGATGCGATGGTGGGTGATCCTCATCCTGGTCGTCGTCGTGGCGGTGCTGGTGGGCTACGGCTACTGGATGTACACGCTGCTGCGGTGAGCCGCCGGCGGCGCGCTACAGCGCCAGTGCGGCCAGGTGACGCAGGCGCGCGAGTTCGGACTTCAGGAACTCGGGGCCGCCGCGCCGCGCGACGATGATGGACGCGTTGCTCCTGAACGGTGCGACGGCGACGAGCGTCCCGCCCCACCCTTCCATCCAGCCGTCCGGCAGTTCGTCGCTGCGCAGCACGTCGAGCGCGCCCAGCGCCTCGATCCCCGCCGCGTCGAGGTCGGGCGCGAGGTCGGTCTTGGCGAGGATCGCGTGGGAGTCCCTGTCGATCAGGACCGCCCAGTTCACCCGGAAGACCTCCGGCGACTCCAGGGTCAGGATCTCCTCGGCCCGCTCGGGATACTCGGTCATGTGGTTGAGGACGTCGACGTCACCCTGCAGTCCCCACTGCTCGGGGTAGTGTGACAACCAGACGACCTCCACGCCGTGGACCGACGTACAGGCGGTGATGAGCGAGTCGGGCTGCCCGCCGCCGGGAAGTTCGAGCATGAAGTCGTCGATGGCGAAGCCTTCGTACTTCTCCACGATCTCCACCGCGCTGATGTCTGCGCCGACGGTGCCCATGGCGGTGGCCACGGCACCGAGGGATCCGGGACGGTCCGGGAGGGCGATTCTCAGCAGGAACACGCCCCTAGTCTTCCCCACGTCTGTTACGGAATGGTCACGGAGCGATGAAAAGCGGCGGCGGCGAGTGCCCGCGATCCACGCCGGTGGCGTGGCCTCCTGCCCCGGCGGATACAGTGTGGCCGACGGACGGCTTCCCCGTCCGGTAGCGGATTCCAGGAGTGAAACGTGGCTTTGACAGCAGCCGACGTAGGCCGTCTCGCAGCCTTGGCGCGCATCAACCTGACCGACGGCGAGCTCGCCCGGCTGGCGCCACAGCTCGACGTGATCCTCGACTCCGTCGCGCGGGTCACGGAGGTCGCCGCCGCCGACGTGCCGCCCACGTCGCACGCGCTGCCGCTCACCAACGTCTTCCGCGAGGACGTGGTGACCGCCTCGCTGCCGGTCGCCGACGTGCTCGCGGGTGCCCCGGCCGCCGAGGACGACAGGTTCCGCGTCCCGAGGATCCTGGGAGAGGAAGCATGAGCGAGGCACTCCACCACCTCAGGGCCGCCGAACTGGCCGACCTGCTGGCCACCGGGCAGGTGTCGGCCACGGAGGTCACCCGGGCGCACCTGGACAGGATCGAGGCGGTGGACGGCGACGTCCGCGCCTTCCTCGCCGTCGACACCGAACGCGCGCTGGCCACCGCCGGCGAGATCGACGACCGCCGGCGGGCAGGTGAGCCGTTGGGGCCGCTGGCAGGGGTGCCGGTGGCGGTCAAGGACCTGTTCACCTACTCGGGCCTGCCCACGACGGCGGGCTCCCGCATCCTCGACGGCTGGGTGCCGCCCTACAACGCGACCATCACCCAACGCCTGCTCGACAGCGACCTCGTGATCCTCGGCAAGACCAACATGGACGAGTTCGCCATGGGGTCGTCGACCGAGAACTCGGGCTTCTTCACCACCCACAACCCGTGGGACCTCGACCGCATCCCGGGCGGCTCCGGCGGCGGCTCGTCGGCGGCGCTGGCGGCCTTCGAGGCCCCGCTCGCCATCGGCACCGACACCGGCGGCTCGATCCGGCAGCCTGCCGCCGTCACAGGCACCGTCGGCGTCAAGCCGACGTACGGCGCCACGTCCCGGTACGGCGTCATCGCCATGGCGTCCTCGCTCGACACCCCCGGCCCGTGCGCGCGGACTGTGCTCGACGCCGCCCTGTTGCACGAGGTCATCGCCGGTTGGGACCCGCGGGACTCCACCTCGATCAACGCCCCCGTCCCCGACGTGGTGGGCGCCGCCCGCCGCGCCGACGTGAAGGGCCTGCGGATCGGCGTCGTCACCGAACTCGGCGGCGAGGGCTACCAGCCCGGCGTCGAGCAGCGGTTCGCCGAGGCGCTCGGCGTGCTCACCGACCTCGGGGCCGAGGTCGTCGAGGTCTCCTGCCCGCACTTCGAGTACGCGCTGGCCACCTACTACCTGATCATGCCCGCCGAGGTCTCCAGCAACCTGGCCCGGTTCGACGCCATGCGCTACGGCCTGCGCGTGGGGGACGACGGCGTCCACAGCGCCGAAGAGGTGATGAGCCTGACCCGCGGCGCCGGCTTCGGCGAGGAGGTCAAGCGCAGGGTGATCATCGGCACCTACGCGCTGAGTTCCGGCTACTACGACGCCTACTACGGCTCGGCACAGAAGGTGCGCACGCTCATCACACGCGACTTCCAGGCCGCCTTCGAGAAGGTGGACGTGCTGGTCTCGCCGTCGACGCCGACCACCGCCTTCGCGATCGGCGAGCGGGTGGACGATCCGCTGGCCATGTACCGCGCCGACCTGTGCACGATCCCCTCCAACCTGGCCGGGAACTGCGCGATCTCGGTGCCGTGTGGGCTGAGCCCCGACGACGGGCTGCCCGTCGGCTTCCAGATCATGGCCCCCGCACTGGCCGACGACAGGCTCTACCTCGTCGGCGCGGCGCTCGAAGCCGAACTTGGCCGGCGCCGTGGCGGAGGCATCCTGCTCGACCAGTTGAAGGGGGCCCTGGCATGAGCGTCGACCTGCTCGACTTCGACGAGGCGATGGAGCTGTTCGACCCCGTCCTCGGGCTCGAGGTGCACGTCGAGCTCAACACCGCGTCGAAGATGTTCTGTGGCTGCTCGACGGCGTTCGGAGCGCCTCCCAACACCCAGACCTGCCCCGTCTGCCTGGGCCTGCCGGGCTCGTTGCCGGTCGTGAACGCGAAGGCGATCGAGTCGGCGATCCGGATCGGGCTGGCGCTCAACTGCTCGATCGCCGGGTGGTCGCGCTTCGCCAGGAAGAACTACTTCTACCCGGACATGACCAAGGACTTCCAGACCTCGCAGTACGACGAGCCGATCGCCTACGACGGACATGTCGAGGTGGAGGTCGACGGCGACGTCTTCGACATCCCGATCGAGCGCGCCCACATGGAGGAGGACGCGGGCAAGCTCCTCCACGTGGGCGGGGCCACCGGAAGGATCCAAGGAGCCGACTACTCGCTGGTCGACTACAACCGGGCCGGAGTGCCGCTGATCGAGATCGTCACCAAGCCGATCCGCGGGACCGGCG
>JAEWIK010000251.1 GCA_023387135.1 Actinomycetes bacterium
GTGGATCTCGCGGATGGTCGCGTCCTTCGTCACCAACTGCCGTTCCTGGGAGCGCAGCTCGGTGGTGTCCCTGCACATGACGAGCAGCCCGATCGGGCCGTCGGCGTCCAGCAGCGGCAGCATCCGCAACCGCAGCGACGCGGTGGGGCTCTCGATGTCCACCTCGCGCGCCCCGTTGCCGCGCAGCACCGTCGAGACCGGACGTTCCACGGGCTCGCGATGCGGCAACACGAGCGAGGAGGTGATCGCGACGAAGTCCTCCCCTTCGAGGTCGCCGGTGAGCCCCATCCTGCGGTACGCGCTCACAGCGTTCGGGCTGGCGAACGAGATGGTCCCCGAATTGGTGACCCTGATGGTGCCGTCGCCCACGCGAGGCGAGACCCACGGCACGGGACGGTCGCCCGCCACCGGGAACTGGTGCCTGTGCATCATGCCGGCGAGGATCTCCGCCGTGTCGAGGTAGGCGTCCTCCAGCACTCCCGGCGCCCGCACCCCCATCTGGTTGGTGTGCATCTCGACGACGCCGATGCAGCGATCGCCGAACACCAGCGGGATCGCCTTGATGTCGACAGGGATCCCCGCCTGCAGGCTGTTGCCACTGGCCTGGCTGATCTCGTGGGAGAGGTAGGCCTCGGTGACGAGGTGTTCGGGGTCGTAGGCGATCTCGTCGCCCACGACGTCGTCCTCCAGCGAGGTGGGGCCCGTTGTCGGGCGCACCTGCGCCGCGGCCCAGAACACGTTGTCGTCGTCGCCGGGCACCCACAGGATCAGGTCGGCGAACGACAGGTCTGCCAGCAACGACCAGTCGTCGACCAGGCGAGCCAGCCAATCCTGGTCCTCACCGCTGAGGACCGTGTGGGCGGCTATCACCTGTTCCATTGTGAGCATGCCCCAAGACTATTGGTCGCCCCCAGCGGGTCGGGGACGCCGAACCGCGCCGGGTCGAGTTGAGCGCCATGAGGGCGGGTGGCAGAATGGGCAGCCGCGCCGTCTGGCGCGAACCGGGATGTCACGAGGAGATTCAGATGGGTAAGGGTGGCCGTAAGCGCCGTTCCCGCAGGAAGAACAGCGCTAACCACGGTAAGCGCCCCAACGCCTGAGGAACCACGTAAAAACCCCCGCGCCGTCAGGTGCGGGGGTTTCGCTTTGCCACTGTCTGCTCCGGGCTCACCTGTCGGTGATGATGATCGTGCGGGTGAAGCTCGCCTTCACCTTCACGCGCAGGCCCTCGGGGGCTCGCTGCGACGCGCACGACCTGCGGATCAGTTCCCGCATCGCCTGCTCGACGTCGTAGTGGTCGAGGCAGGGCTCGCACGCCAGGAGGTGGCTGCGGATCTCCTCCGCCTCCTCCTCGGTGAGCTCGTGGTCGTGGAACTCGTAGACCCTGTCGAGCACCTGCGAACACTCGTCCCTGTTCACGCCAGTCTCATTCATCACGACCCCCAGGAATGAGCCCGTGCTCGCGCGCGTAGTCGGCGAGCAGCTTGCGGAGCTGGTTGCGTCCCCGGTTCAGCCGGGACATCACTGTGCCGATCGGAGTGCCCATGATCTCGGCGATCTCCTTGTAGGCGAAGCCCTCGACGTCAGCCAGGTAGACGGCCAGCCGGAAGTCGGGCGCCAGCGAGTTCATCGCGTCGGTCACCGCCGAGTCCGGCATCCTGTCCAGCGCGTCCATCTCCGCCGAGCGCAGCCCCGTCGAGGTGTGGGACTCCGCGCGCGCCAACTGCCAGTCCTCGATCGAGTCGCCGCTCGACTGCTGGGGCTGCCGCTGCTTCTTGCGGTAGGTGTTGATGAAGGTGTTGGTCAGGATCCTGTACAGCCACGCCTTCAGGTTGGTCCCGGGAGTGAACTGGTGGAAGGACGCATACGCCTTGGCGAAGGTCTCCTGGACGAGGTCTTCTGCATCGGACGGGTTGCGCGTCATGCGCAGCGCGGCGCCGTAGAGCTGGTCGAGGTACTCCAGCGCATCGGACTCGAACCGCGAGGCGCGTTCGGCGTCTGTCTCGACAGCGTCAGGGTCGGTGAACGTGTCGTCAGGAATCGTTGGAAGGGTCATCACCATCGAGCCTACGCGATCAGGCAGCACGTGGCCTGTCGCGGTCGTGGCGGGAGCTTCCAACGTGTCGATCACGATGCTTTCAACGACACGGTGGCTGTGTGCTATTCCCGCTCGCTGTCGGCGACCGGCTCGATGAGCGAGGGCGAGTTGTTCGCCACCCGGTTCACGTCCCGGGACACCATGTAGGCCTCCAGGTCGGGAGCCGGCACCTTCAACAGCTCGCGCGGGTCGCCCTCGAAGCCCGGGTCCAGCCACGCCTCCCACGCGTCGGGGCTGACCACCATCGGCATCCTCTCGTGGATGTGACCGAGCTCGTCGGTGGCCTGCGTGGTGATGACGGTGCAGGTCGTGAGCCACTCCCCCTCCGGGGACTTCCAGAACTCGTACAGCCCCGCCATGACGTAGAGGCCGCCGTCCCGCGGATGGATGAAGAAGGGTTGCTTGACGGGTTTGCCCCCCACGATGTTCTCGCTGGTGTACCACTCGTAGAAGCCGTCGGCAGGCAGCAGGCAGCGACGCGTCGCCAGCGCCTTGCGGAAGGCCGGCTTCTCGGCGACCGTCTCGAAGCGCGCGTTGATCATCCGCGCCCCGCCCTTGGGGTCCTTCGACCACGACGGCACCAGCCCCCAGCGCAGCGGGACGAGCTTCCTGACCGTCCCGTCGCCCTCGGCGGCCGGACGTTCGACCACCGCGGGCACCTGGTCGGTGGGCGCGACATTCCAGGAGGCGGGCGGCAGCGGGCCCGCCACCTCATCGATCTCGAAGGTCTCCGCCAGCAGGTCGGCGTCCGCCGAGGCGGCGTATCTTCCGCACATGGCCCCACGATATCCACCGGTTTGAAGTGAATCGTCGGGTGCTGCGCTTGGCAGGGGGGCGTGGTCGCGCTAGGAATGAGGCATGACGATTGTGCGTGCCCTTGCCCGGACAATGCTCGCCAGTTACTTCGTGGTGAACGGGGTCAAGGCGTGGCGGCACCCGGAGGAACTCACCGACACGATGGAGCCTGTCGCCGAGAAGCTGCTGCCAGCGGCGAAATCGGTGCTGCCCACCCAACTCGCGGTGTACCTGCCGTCGGACGGCAAGGAGTTGGCGAAGGCCACCGGCGCCGCCCAGGTGCTGGGCGGCATCGCCCTCGCCACCGGCCTGGGACGCCGCCTGGGCGCGAGCGTGCTCGCCACCTCGATGGTCCCCGGACTGCTGGGCACCAACCCGCTGCAGGGTCCCGCGGAGCGACGCCAGGAGGTGCTGAACGTCCTGTCGAAGAACCTCGGCCTGCTGGGCGGCGTGCTGCTGGCGTCCATGGACACCGAGGGCAAGCCCAACCTGGCCTGGCGCGCGAGGGCTCAGAAGCAGGCGCTCGCACGCGAGTCGGCCAGGGCCAAGGCGGTCGCGAAACGCCAGGCCAAGCACGTCGCCAAGCGCGCCCGGCGCGGCGCCGCGGGGGCACGCAAGGAGATCGCGAGCGTGCTGTCTTGACAGCGTGGGAGGCGCCGCTCGCGGTGGCACCCGTGGCCGGGAAGGTCACAGTCCCCGGCTCCAAGTCGGCCACCGCGCGCGCCTACCTGCTCGCAGGGCTGGCCGACGGCCCGAGCATCCTCTACGGCGCGCTGGCGGCGCGCGACACCAGGCTCATGAAGGCCGGGTTGCAGCAATTCGGCGTCACTTTCGAGGACGTCGCGGACGGTGGGATCAGGGTGACCCCACCGTTTTCGTTCGTGGGCGGCGGGCAGGTGGACGTCGGCCTGGCAGGCACCGTCATGCGGTTCCTCCCGCCGTTGGCCGCCCTCGCCGCTCCGGCGACGAGGTTCGTCGGTGACCCCGAGGCGGCCGACCGTCCCGTCGCACCGCTGCTGGGCGCCCTCGCCGACCTCGGGGCCGACGTCTCGGAGCCGTTCCGGCTGCCCTTCAGCGTGGGCGGGCCCGTCCGGGGCGGGCGGGTGAGCCTCGACTCGTCTGCCTCCAGCCAGTTCATCTCCGGGCTGCTGCTCAGCGGGGCAAGGTTTCCCGAGGGCCTGGAGATCGAGCACGTCGGCGACTCCCTGCCGTCGCTCCCCCACCTCGACATGACGCTGAAGATGCTCGCCAGCCGCGGCGTCCACGTCGAACAGGTGGGACCTGTGGCCTGGCGCGTCCACCCGGGAACCCTCAATGCGGTCACGGAGCGGATAGAGCCCGACCTCACCAACGCGGCCACCCTGCTCGCCGCCGCCGTCATCACCGGCGGGGAACTCACCACCTCGTGGCCCGAAGGGTCGCTGCAGCCGGCCGACGCGCTCGCGAACGCGCTGGCGGCCTTCGGGGCGTCGGTGACCTACGCCGAGGCGGGCCACGCCAGGACCATCACCGTCACGGGCCCTTCCAAGGTCGGCGGGGTCGACCTCGACCTGCAGGACATCAGCGAGTTCACGCCGATCGCCGCGGCCCTGGCCGCCGTCGCCCACGGGCCGTCGGTGATCCGCGGCGTCGGGCACATCCGCGGACACGAGACCGACAGGCTGGCGGCTCTCGAAGCCGAACTCGCCGGGCTGGGTGCCACGGTCCGCCAGACCGAGGACGGGCTGCAACTCTCGCCGTCCACCCTCCACTCCGGCGTCTTCCACACCTGGGCGGACCACCGGCTCGCCCACGCCGGCTCCCTGATCGGGCTCATCACCCCGGGCGTGGTGCTGGACGACGTCAGTTGCACCACCAAGACCCTCCCCGACTTCCCCAGCCTCTGGACGCGCCTGGTGGAGCCGTCCGAGTGAGCACGCGCTACCGCGACGGCATCACCGACGACCCTCACGACTCCTTCGGAAGACCGGGACGGGGCTCCCGTCCCAGGACCAAGGAACGTCCCTCCTATCGTGACGCGGTCCCCGCCCAGGTGGTGACAGTCGACCGCGGCAGGTTCAGGTGCCTGCTCGACGACGGCACCCACGTCACCGCCACCAAGGCACGCAGCCTCGGACGCACCGGCGTCATCGTCGGCGACAGGGTCCGCCTCGTCGGCGACACCACCGGGGACGAGGGCACCCTCGCCCGCATCGTCGAGGTCTCCGAACGCGAGACAGTGCTGCGGCGGACCGCGGACGACGACGACCCTTACGAACGACCGATCGTCGCCAACGCCGACCAGCTCGCCGTGGTCGCCGCGCTGGCCGACCCACCGCCACGCCCCGGCATGATCGACAGGATCCTCGTCGCCGCCTACGACGCCGGGCTCGATCCGCTGCTGGTGTTCACCAAGGCCGACCTCGCCGATCCCGACGACCTCGTCGCCACCTACGAGCCGCTGGGGCTCGACATCCTCGTGATGGAGCCCGGCGCCGACCTCGCCCCGCTGCGGGCCGCGCTGGCGGGCAGGACGAGCGTGCTGGTGGGGCATTCGGGGGTCGGCAAGTCCACCCTCGTCAACGCGCTGATCCCGGGCATCGACAGGGCCACCGGCGAGGTCAACGAGGTCACGGGCAGGGGCAGGCACACCTCCACCAGCGCCGTCCTGCTGGAACTGCCCGAGCCCGGAGGCTGGGTGATCGACACCCCCGGCGTCCGCTCGTTCGGGCTGAGCCACGTGACGGTCGACTCGATCATCGCCGCCTTCCCCGACCTCGCCGCGCTCACCGTCGACTGCGCGCGGGGCTGCACGCACGAGACCGGCTCCGTCGACTGCGGCCTGGACGACGCCGTCGCCGACGGCAGGCTGGCCCCCGAACGACTCGACTCATTCCGGCGTATCGAGAAGGCGTGGACCACCCCGAGCCATTAG